>JBLIDB010000062.1:0-22021 GCA_047634015.1 Saprospiraceae bacterium | reverse complement strand
TGTGGCACGAAATCCACTTGTGAAGTTTCTGCTACATACTCTCTCACGAAATCATAAGACTTTGTAGAGCCTGCATTATTATTGAATGTGACACATGGTGAGATTACATCAATCAAGGAGAATCCTGGATGAGAAAATGCCGCTTTGATTAATGGTACTAATTGCGTCTTATCTCCTGAGAAACTCCTCGCTACAAAACTTGCTTTTAACTCCAGCGCCATTCCTATAAGGTCTATCGCTTCATATGGATTCGCGGTTCCTGACTTACTTATAGAACCAAAGTCAGCTGTTGCGGAGTCTTGCCCTTTGGTAAGTCCATAACATCCGTTATTCATGACGATATATGTCATATTCACATTCCGCCGGATGGCATGAACAAATTGACCCATTCCGATAGAAGCGGTATCGCCATCTCCAGATACTCCGAGGTACATGAGACTTTTATTAGCAAGATTGGCTCCTGTCGCTATCGACGGCATCCGCCCATGGACAGAATTAAACCCATGACTATTACTTAGAAAATATGTCGGTGTCTTCGAAGAACATCCTATCCCAGACAACTTCGCCAAGCGATGGGGCTCTAAGTCTATTTCGTAACACGCCTGTACAATTGCACTACTTATAGAATCATGCCCGCAGCCTGCGCATAGCGTAGAGATAGCTCCCTCGTAATCTTTTTTTCTATATCCAACTTTATTGGGTGCCAACAAGGGGTGGCTAAATTCCGGTTTATAATAACTCATATTTATGCGCTTATTGCGGGAGCCTCTTGGTGGTAGTTAATTTTTTCAAATATGGTCGTCGCTGTAATTGGTGTACCATCATAATTCAATACTGATACCAATTTCTTAGGATTGGCATCCAACTCATTAATCAGAACGCTTCTCATTTGTCCATCGCGATTCTGCTCGATCACATAGACGGCATCATGATTTGCTATAAATTCACTTACTTCATCATTGAATGGGAAAGCACAAATTCGCATACTATCTACATTGATTCCAGCCGCAATCATCATGTCCATCGCTTCTAATGCTGCATATGTCGTACTCCCGAAGAAGACAATTCCAAACTTACTATTTTGCTCTTCTTGATAGAATACAGGCTTAGGAACAAGAGACTTTGCGGTTTCCCATTTTAATAATAATCGGTCTACATTTCTGAGATATACTTCTCCTAATTCTGAATACTTGGCAAACTCATCATGGCTCGTTCCTCTTGTAAAGAATGAACCCTTAGTAGGATGTGTTCCAGGATAGGTCCTATATGGAATGCCATCTCCATCGATGTCCAGGTATCTTCCGAACTGCTCTGCGGATTCTAACTCTTCGGCATTGAGCACTTTTCCATTATCGTATTTTCGACTATGATCCCATTCCAGATCTGCTGTAAAATGATCATTCATTCCGATATCAAGATCGGACATCATAATTACAACCGTTTGTAATCTTTCCGCTAAATCCAATGCTTGGGCTGCATGTTCAAAACATTCTGTGGGTGTACTTGGAAATAGAAGCACATGCTTCGTATCTCCATGAGAAGCATAAGCCGAAGATATAATATCGCCCTGCTGAGTTCTTGTAGGCATTCCTGTCGAAGGTCCTCCGCGTTGGACATTGATCAACGTAACTGGAATTTCTGCAAAGTATGCCAATCCTATAAATTCATTCATTAATGATACTCCAGGACCACTCGTGGCTGTAAATGCTCTTGCGCCATTCCAACTTGCTCCTATCACCATTCCAATTGCGGCAAGCTCATCTTCCGCCTGTACAATAGCAACATTGCTCTTTCCCGTTTCAGGATCTATTCTATATTTCTTAGCATAATCGCCAAAAGCTTTCGCCACCGAAGTCGAAGGTGTAATAGGATACCATGCAGCCACTGAAGCTCCTCCATAAAGGAGGCCTAAAGCGGTAGCGGTATTACCATCAATAAGAATTTTATCCTTAGATAGATCTCTTGCTTCTACTCTAATATCCAATGGGAATTTATAATTCTCACGAATGTATTCTGCGCCTAATTCCAGCGCTGTAACATTGGCAGGAATCAACTTTGGTTTCTTTGCAAATTGATCATTGACAATCCCATAGATGACCTCCATATCTATGCCCAGTAATACTGCAAGTGCCCCGACATAAATAATGTTTTTGAAAAGTTGTTGATGGCGTGCTTTCTCATAGTGCTTCATCGACAATTTCATCATCGGCAAACCAATATAATTTATATCAGGCCTTATATACTGGTCATGCAGTGGTTTAGAACTATCGTATAAAAAATATCCTCCAGGTCTTACACTTTGAATATCTCTAATCAAGGTTTGTGGATTGATCGCAATCATAAGATCGATTCCCTCTCGCCTACCCAGATATCCTTTCTCACTTACACGGACTTCATACCATGTAGGAAGTCCTTGAATATTGGAGGGAAATATATTCTTCGGAGCAATCGGAAGCCCCATACGGAATAACGCTTTAGCAAACATAGAATTTGCACTTGCTGAACCGGTACCATTAACATTGGAAAATCTAACTACAAAATCATTTACTCGGTCACTAGTTGACATACCTCAGTCGCTTTTGTCACACCATAGAAAAATTGTTTCATATCCCAAGCACTCGTTGGGCATCGCTCCGCACAGAGTCCACAATGCAAGCAGACATTCTCATCCTTAATCATCACACGATGTGTAGGAAGTTTGTCGGAGACATATAAGTCCTGAGTAGTATCAGGAGCTGGAGCCAATAGCCGAGATCTGAGGTCTTCTTCTTCACCATTTGCGACAAATGTGATACAGGAAGTAGGACATACATCCATACATGCGTCGCATTCTATACAAAGGTCTTCCTCAAAAACCGTCTGCACATCACAATTCAAACATCGTTGTGCTTCTTTGAATCCTGCCAATGGATTGAATCCCAGTTCGACTTCGACCTTACGATCTTGGAGTGCTTTATCATTATCTACATGAGGAACTTGATAGCGTAAATCCGTAATGATATCACTATCGTACATCCACTCATGTAGCCCCATTTTCATACTTGCGAGATTGACAAATGGACTTGGCCGATCTCTCATATCTTTCTCTTGACAAAAGAGATCTATAGAAATCGCCGCTTGGTGACCTTGGGCCACAGCTGTAATTATATTCTCAGGACCAAATGCCGCATCTCCTCCGAAGAAGACACGAGGCAAAGTGGATTGAAATGTTTCTTTATCTAAAACTGGGAGGTCCCATTTAGCAAATTCAATCCCCAAATCTCGTTCTATCCAAGGAAAGGAATTATCCTGACCAATCGCTATGATAACATCATCAGCAGCCACAAATTCATCAGGCTCTCCAGTAGGAATTAATTTTCGGCGGCCATTCTCATCGTATTCGGCTTTTACCTTTTTGAAGATCATTCCGACTAACTTCCCATCCTCTACTACAAATTCTTTCGGAGGGTGATTATTGACGATTGGGATCCCTTCTCGCTGGGCATCTACGATCTCCCAAGCGGAAGCTTTCATATCTTTGAATGGGCTTCTTACCATTACCCTCACATCCTCTCCCCCGAGTCTTCTTGAAGTCCTACAACAATCCATTGCCGTATTTCCACCTCCCAATATAATGACTCTCTTCCCTATAGATTCTCTATGCTCAAAGGCTACACTCTCCAGCCACTCTATACCGATATGAATATTGGCATCTGCCTCTTTTCTACCTGGTAGATTGGCAAGGTCTCTTCCTTTCGGCGCTCCAGTACCTACAAATACAACGTCATAATCTTGCTCGAGAATTTCTTTCATAGAAGAGACATATTGATTGAAATGAGTATGCACACCCATATCAATAACATAGTTCACCTCCTCGTCTAAGACCTCTTCCGGCAATCGAAAGGAAGGAATCTGCGTCCGCATCATACCTCCTCCTTTATGCCATTCATCATAGAGATGTATCTCATATCCTAATGGTGCCAGGTCCCGCGCTACTGTTAATGAAGCAGGTCCTCCTCCTATAAGCGCGAGTTTTTTTCCATTAGATGGAAATGGCACTTGTGGCATTCTGTCTTTAACATCTCCCTTATTATCTGCTGCTACTCGCTTGAGACGGCATATCGCCACTGGCTCTTCATCTACCCTTCCGCGTCGACAAGCAGGTTCGCACGGACGATCACATGTCCTTCCCAAAATTCCCGGAAAAACATTTGACTCCCAATTCACCATATAAGCGTCATCATACCTGCCAGCTGCAATAAGTCTGATATATTCTGGTACAGGTGTATGAGCAGGACATGCATATTGACAATCGACTACTTTATGAAAGTACTCAGGGTCTTTAATATCTGTAGGTTTCAAATTTTTATATTTGGTTATCTACGATCAATTATAGCTATAAATAACGAAGTAGCTATACAAACCCATCTATAAAATTACTTATAGTTGTTTATTAGGTAGATAAGTTGGGGTGATGACTTATGAGATACCTAAACAGATGCTCGCTTGGTTTGAGATTTGTTAGCGCTCACAATATCTTAATTGAACATCAGTAATATAGGCGTTAATAAATATTCTCAATTGAGAATATTTAACAGGGCAAACGTTAATTCATCCCAAATGAACAACACCTATTAATGTCATTTGTAGCTTTAACCCGCATTATGCATTAGGGAATAATAATTTTGCATTAAGGCAATAAAATAGCAGCTTTAGGGAGCAGCAACACTTAACCGAAATGGTTAACCTACCTATAGAGTATTCTAGTAAGAAAGTCACGCCATTTGGTGGCATGAGTTTGATGAAGAGATTCATAGATCAGACGGGCATCAGGGAAGCCTTATCAGCGCTTTCGTTACCTCAAAGTGGGTCGAATGCTGGTTATGATTCTTCGGTAGTAATAGCGTCATTTTGGTTAAGTATATGGACTGGAGCGAGTAGATATATCCACTGTGATTGGCTGAGATATGATAAGACGCTACAATCGATATTTGGTTTTGATAGAATGCCTTCACAGAGTACTTATAGTCGATTTTTTGGCAAGTTTAATCAAAGTGTAAGTACAGCAGTCTTTCCCAAACTTCAAGATTGGTTTTTCGAAAACTTGGGAGTAGATAACCTAACGATAGACTTTGACAGTACGGTGATCACCAGATATGGGAATCAGCAAGGAGGTGCAAAGGGTTACAATCCGAATAAGAAAGGTAGGAATTCACATCATCCCTTAATGGCATTTGTTAGCCAAACGCGCTTGGTTGCCAATGCGTGGTTGCGTCCAGGCAACACGGGAGATAGTTCCAGTCGTGTAGCGTTCATGCAAGAGACCTTTGATGAAGCCTTAAAGTCAAAGCGGATAGGATTAGTACGAGCACATAGTGGTTTTATACGGAAAGTATACTTAGTTATTTAGAAGAAAAGAGCTTGTTCTATATCATGGCTGCAAGAATGTATCCCAATGTAAAAAACACGGTTGGCGGATTAGAGAACTGGACAGAACTCAAAAAAGGAATACATCTCAATGAGATGATGTTTGGTCATATAAAGGGGAATCCCAGGCGGTATATTGTAGTAAGGAAAGAAATTGCAATCAGACCCAAAGCTGGAGGCAAGATGTTATTCGAAAATGAACCAGGTTATCGATATAGTTGCTATGTGACCAATGTGGATTTACCTTTGGATCAGATATGGAATATTTATAACACAAGAGCCGACTGGGAAATAGAATGAAAGAACTGAAAGAATATTTTGGATTAGAGAACTTCTGCATAAAGAACTTTTGGGCCACAGAAGCATCATTTAGGTTCATTATGGTAGCCTATAACCTTATGAGTTTATTCAGACATTTCGCATTAAATGACAAAAAAAGATCAACACTTCGAACACTCAAACCCTATTGCTTTGCATTAGGGGCATGGAAAGTAAATCATACCAATAAACAGGCTCTCAAAATAGCCCTACCAGTAAAAAAAAGACCCTGGATGGACGGCCTCTTTGCAAATGTAGCGATACAAAAAAATCTTTCCTATATCCTAATGCATAATCCGGGTTGAACCGCAAAGAGTTGAGAAATGAATAAATGGCATATTTAGCATTAACGGGATCTATTGTCATATTGCAATTGGGATCATAAGCGTAATACGAACTATTGAGGTATTTATAACCTTGAAATTTGCCACCCACATCTGTAATAGCATAGTGGATCGATTGAATCTGATTCATATCAGGTAAAGGCAAATATACCAGATTATCAATATCTTCATAAGAGACCATGCCATCATTGACAATTCCTCCATAGCGGCCAAGTGTTTCGATATTCTCTCTCACATCATATATATAGGCGGTCAGGTATTGGTTGAAAAGGTTGTAATTGCTGGATAGCATATTGATGCCAATGTAAGAAATAGAGAGGTCAAATATTTAAACAATATTTGAAACGCAGATAGATTAGAGCAAAATATAGACACTAAGCAACGAAGTTCAATTCAGCGCTATAAATATATTTTTCGCTACTACCATTTTCTTTATCCAGCGTAATTATAGATATCTTACTTATGCCATTGGATATTAAAAGGCTGATACTACAATCAACATAGGTATCGACTCTATTTCAATTTTTGATTTATACACGAAACAACTCTATGACAAGTAATGAAATTAAATATCGCACATGTCATCTATGTGAGGCAATGTGCGGATTGGAAATTGAGCTCAATGGAAAGGAAGTTGTTGCAATCCGTGGTCATAAAGAAGATGTCTACAGTAAGGGCCATATATGTCCAAAAGGAGTAGCCCTAAAAGATTTACATAACGATCCTAATAGATTGAAGTCTCCAGTAAAGAAGACTAAAAATGGATGGGAGGAAATTTCATGGGAGGAGGCTTATGATACAGTTGAACAAGAATTAAAGAAGATTCGTAAAAAGTATGGTAACGATGCCATTGGTACTTATACAGGTAACCCAACTGTTCACAATACAGGAACTGCCCTGACTTTATATGATACGATCAATGCCATTAATACAAGAAATAGATATGCATCTCATAGCATGGATTCTGTTCCAGTATTCTTGGTCAATCAAATGATGTATGGGCATAGTATGGTAGCCCCGATACCAGATATTGATAATATCAACTACTTCTTGATCATCGGTGCTAACCCACTTGCATCCAATGGTAGTTTTATGTCTACACCCAATATTAAAGGCAAAATAAAAGCAATACAAACAACTGGAGGTAAGGTCGTTGTAATAGACCCCAGAAGAACAGAAACTGCAAAAAAGGCCAGCGAGCATTACTTTATTGAACCTGAGGGAGATGTATTTTTCCTTCTTTCGATTATCAATGAACTTTATAAAAGAGATGCCATTGTAGAATCCAAGGCGCTACTATTATCCGATCACCGTGAAGAGCTCAAACAACTTTCTATTCCATATTCTATCGAAAGTGTCGCTTCATTAACAGGTATAATAGAAGATCAGGTGCATCACATCGTTGATGACTTGATCAATCATTCTAATAGTGTAGTGTATGGAAGATTGGGTGTCAATACACAATCCTTTGGTACGCTCTGTCAATGGTTAATAAACTGTATTAATATTTTATTGGGATCAATGGATCGGAAAGGTGGATTGCTTTTTACGTTACCCGCCATAGACTATGTGACCTTAATGGCCCATGAATCCAAGATGTTCAGGTACAGCAGCAGGGTTAAAGAATATAAAGAGATCATTGGAGAGTTTCCCACTGCCACGATGGCTGAAGAAATGTTAGTTCCAGGTGACAATCAAATCCGCGGTTTTATAAGTATCGCTGGCAATCCTGCGCGATCAGCTCCTAATTCAAGTTTAGTTGAGAAAGCACTTGAAGGCTTGGATTTCATGGTGGCTGTTGATATGTATATTAATGAAACAACAAAATTTGCTAATATCATTCTGCCTCCAGCAGTGGGATTAGAAACAATGCACTACTCATTTGTTTTGCATATGGTAGCTACGTTTAATACTACTAAATTTAGCCCTGCACCATTACCCATATCTGAGGGTCAGAGATATGATTATCAGATTATGGGAGAATTGCAACGGCGACTATTTGTCGGAAATATGTTTCAAAGAATCAAGACGAATATCCTATCTAGAATACACCCTAAAACGAAGTTAGATCTTGCATTAAAAACCGGCACATATGGTGTTTTAGGAGGAAGGTTATTCAAGAAAAATGGCATCAGTTTGAATCGCCTAAATAAATATCCAGAGGGTATAGAATTAGCCCCCTTAAAACCTGTTTTTCCAAAAAGGTTGTTCACAGAAAATAAAAGAATTGAATTAGTACCAGCGCTCTTTTTGAATGACATGAAAAGAGTGAAAGGAATATTTAATAGCAAGGCGGAGAAGAAATATCCCCTAAAACTTATCGGAAGAAGACACCTTCGAAGTAATAACTCGTGGATGCATAATTTACCAATATTGGAAGGAGGATCCAGACAGTGTACAGCAATGATTAATCCTGAGGATGCGGAAGTTCATAAAATAGAAAATAATGAAATTATAGAAGTATACTCTGAATTTGGAAAAGTGCAAATTGAAGCTGAAGTAACAAATGATATTATCGCTGGAACAATCAGTATCCCACATGGATGGGGACATAAAAATGGAATCGTCATGAGCGTTGCAGAAAGAAATGCGGGTGTTAATGTCAATGAATTGATGAGTCATGAACGCTTAGATCCACTATCTTATAATGCAGCCTTTAACGGGCATCCTGTGGGGATTAGGAAAGCTGTTTAGTTCTCTGCAGGCATTTATAATTATATCAAAAACTAAATGAGGCGAACGAATTTGAAGTTAACAATTCGGCTGCAACTACTTCCTCAACAACGTCTCAGAAATATCAGTCCTCGACGCCTGCCATGCAGGAAGAATACTTGCCACTAAACCAATAGCAATCGCGCCAACTACGAGCCAAAGTTCTTTGCGTAAGAACGTTCTACCTGAGAAATTATAACGATAATCTTGGGAAAGCATGTTTCCAATTACCTCCATCCCTATATGGGCTAATGCAAGTCCCAAAAGGCAGCCAAGAATTGCCAAGATGAGTCCCTCTATAATTAGAAGCAGAAACAGTTTCTGCTTCTGAGCTCCCATCACACGCATGAGAGAGAGTTCGTATTTACGATTCTTGAGAGATGAGAACAGAGAAATAAATATGCTCAGCCCTGAGACAAAAATGATTACAAAAGCCAAAATTCTTAATGCCTTCTCACCACTATCCATCATACTAAATAGCCTATTGATCTCAATCGCAGGAGTTGCGGCTTGCATGTCAGTATTTTGGTTGATCGAGCGCTGCATGTTAAGGGCTTGGAAGCTATGTCCTTTGAATTGTAATAAGAGGTTGGTGATCTCCTTCTCTCCATCTTCTTGGATTAAGGGAAGTGGTATTGTACCCGCAGAATGAGCTCCTTCCTTATCATGATGAGCGTCACTGTGACTATGATCTCCTTCTTCATGGTCATGACCATCATGCTCATCCGCAGCGGCTACATCAGCAGCAGATTCGTCAGAACTTGATTCGTCTTCTTCATGATCATGATCATGTACGAGCCAGAAACTTTGAGGTGTTGTTAGTAATAATTGATCTACGATGGTTCCAGAAGGCTTCATAATCCCTACAACGACAAAGTCATCCGCGTCATCATGAGCTAAGTCTTCATCATCCATAAATCCATGAGAACTCTTGAATCTATCTCCTATATTGAGTCCCAGTTCCATGGCTACAGAGGCTCCTGCCGTTACTTCGAAATTGCGCTCCCATTTTATCCCCCGGTCTACTTCCAGCGGATACCAATCAAATATATCTGTACTTGTTCCGACAATTCGGAATCCGCGATAAGAATCTCCAAGAGATAATGGTAAAGAAGATTCAATAAGGGGATGCCGCGGATTGAGAAAAGGACGGATGTCATCAATAGCTATATTCCCCGTGGGAGCATCAATGTGATACATACTACTGAGGATCATCTGCAAGGGACTTCCTTTGGCTCCGATGACGAGGTCTACACCCGCGAGATTTGCTTCGAAGTTATCCTGTAACTGCCTTTCTAATTGGAATAATAGGGAAACCAATCCCACACCCAGTGCAAATAGAATCAAGCTTAGCAACATCGCTAAGGGCCTATGAATAAGATTCTTCCACGCTAATCTAATCATACTCCTAATTCTATACGGTTCGAAAATAAATCCTTTAGACGGTTGTCATGTGTAACAACTATAAGGGTAGCATTGGAAGCCCTCGCCTGTTCGATGAGGAGATCTACTACTGCCTTCGTATTGTTATCATCCAATGCTGAGGTTGGCTCATCAGCAAATATTATTTTAGGTTGATTAATAAGAGCTCTTGCAATAGCCACTCGCTGCTGCTCACCAATACTTAGCTCTTCAGTCAATTTATTCTCTTTCTCTCTAATTCCTAATCGATCCAATATCGTTAAAACACGTTGTCGATCTAATTTCTTCCCAGATAGCTGAGGAGCCAATATGATATTATCGTAGACATTCAATGCATTGACAAAATGGGGCGTTTGAAAGACGATACCTATATGCTTACCTCGAAATTGATCTAAAGCGCCACTCGAAAGTGTTGTCAAGTCAGTCTTATCTATAGTCACCTTGCCGGTAGAAGGACTTCTCAACCCTGCCAACAGATGGAGCAATGTAGTCTTTCCACATCCTGAAGGTCCAATTATGAGACTGTGAGAGCCTTCTACAATGTCAATATCTGGAAAACTCAGTGCAGCTTGTCCGGTAAATTGAAAAGAAAGATTTCTGGTACTTAGCATTCGATATATGGGTTATCCCAACGGGTATAAAAATAGAATGTCATGCAAGTTAACATGGTTTAATGGCTAAAACAATATAGCTCAGGAACAAGTAATAACCTAAGTCAATATTTATGAAAATCGAACTTGCGATCTATGATTCCATGTATGGCCCATTACAAGGACAAACCCTCCTAAAGCCATTATAGAATGATTGGCTGGTGTCGCTACCAAGAAGCCAAATAAGATAAGGGCCATACCAAGTCCTATCGTCAACTGAGGAGATAGTCGCTTATGAGACTGCCACCCTCGATACGAAGACCAAGATGCTAGACCTAAAGAAATGATAAGTACGCCCAGTTCCATAGAATGATGGGCCGCTGAAGTAGTTGCACCCCCTAAGATTCCTAATGAGAACAGTATCGGAAGAGCCGCACAATGTATAGCACATGCCCCTGAAGCCACAATGCCCATTACATCTACCTTATTATTGATAAGTCTATTCATTCTTTTTTGCAACAATGATGCAAAAGTAACTCTTTTAAAAGTAAAATGTTCATTCTATGAAATAATTTAACCGAGCCATGGGCACTCCCAACATTATTCCCTAATCTATCTTACTTTTGCACTATGAATCAGCAGCCTGATGATATACATATAGAACATTTGCTTGAGCATCATGGCTTACGAAAGACGGCATTTCGCAAAGAGATTCTCGGAATATTTCAGAAAAGAAAAGGTCAGGCGCTGTCCAATACGGAGATAGAGGAAGGGCTCGAGGAATGGGATCGTATTACGCTTTATAGAACATTAAAATCATTTGAGGATAAGGGACTTATCCATCAGACACCAGATATCAATGGATCAGTCAAATATGCCCTTTGTGGTCATAATTGCAATGCCCACCAACATGATGATGGTCACGCACACTTCCAATGTACCAAGTGTCATGTAACCTGGTGTCTGGATGATGCTATAACATCTCTCAAATACAATCTCCCATCAGCATTTAAGGTTAAAGAAGTAAAAGTTATGCTTAATGGCGTTTGTGCATCATGCACTTAAAATAAGTGGAGGAAGCGACAACTATTTATTAGTCCAATTGTAATCGTTATCTTCAAATACCACATTAGTCAAGATACATGCATAACATAGAACCATTTTACAAATGGCGAGAGCTTTATATCGCATCCGAAGACAAGCAGTCTCCTTTCTATGGTAAGACCTATGATGAATTCAAATATTCTCAAAAAATCTACAACTATTTCATTCATCCTCAATGGGATAATATAGGGTCACCAACACTCTATATTAAAATCCTCTATGTAGATTATATACAAGGTTATACCATAATCGAGCTAATTGGAGAATGGAACGATGCCGTAGATAATGACATTATGTTTTTGAAAAGAGAGATCGCTGATCTGATGATACCCCAAGGAATCAATAAGTTTATCTTGATGTGTGATAATGTCCTCAATTATCACAGCGATGATGATTGTTACTACGAAGAATGGTATGAAGATATTAAAGACGAGAATGGATGGGTATATTTGGTTAATTTACAAGAGCATGTATTGAGAGAAATGTCGGATGTTCGATTAAATCATTATATCAATCTTGGCGATAATTTAGAAGAAGAAGACTGGCCTTGGCAGAAATACATGCCTCCAGCGATATACTCATATATAGAAACGCATGTCTAAAGAAACTCCTCATAAGTCTGGTTTTGTCAATATCATGGGTGAACCTAATGTCGGTAAATCCACATTGCTTAATGCGCTTGTTGGCGAAAAGCTAAGCATCATTACCAATAAGCCACAGACTACCAGACATCGAATTATTGCCATCGTCAATGAAGATGACTATCAGATCGTATTCTCTGACACTCCTGGAGTAATATATGAGCCTGGCTATAAAATGCAGGAGGCAATGAATTCATTTGCCTATTCTGCATTGACAGATGCTGATATACTGCTATTTATGGTAGATGTCACGCGTCCACCAGTAGTAGATGACAAACTCAAGGCCAGATTAGCGAAGGTCGAATGTCCAAAATTCTTAATCCTTAATAAGGTAGATCTTTCAACACAAAAGAAACTAAAATCGCTCACCGAGTGGTGGTCTGATGAAATCGAAGTCGATCAAATGATCGCCATATCAGCACTTGAAAAATCAGGAACGGAGGAATTAATGAAGGTCATCATAGATCATTTGCCAGAAGGACCTCCCTACTATCCGAAAGATCAATTTAGTGATCGATCTCAGCGTTTCTTCGTCTCTGAGATCATCCGTGAACAGATTTTAGAACAATACAAACAAGAAATACCCTATTCTGCAGAGGTAATTGTTACCCAATTCAAGGAAGGAACTTCGGCCAAAGGACCTATAACAAGGATCTCTGCGGAGATAATAGTAAGTCGAAAGACACAAAAATCCATCATCATAGGTAAGAATGGTGTAAGTATCAAAGCACTTAGCACTGCTGCTCGCAAGGGTATCGAAGCTTTCCTTCAGGATCACGTTTATCTCGAATTATACGTAAAGGTCAAAGAGAAATGGCGAGATGACGAACGGTCTCTGAAATCTTATGGATATTTGCAGTAGAATTTAATTATGTCCAATCTCATAGCAATTGTTGGTCGTCCTAATGTCGGCAAATCCACCCTATTCAATCGCCTCATCGGTGAGCGTAAAGCTATTATAGATAATATTAGCGGCGTGACCCGTGATCGCATCTATGGATATACTGAGTGGAATGGTCGCAAGGTCCATGTGGTAGATACTGGAGGGTTCGTAAAAAATAGCGAGGATGTCTTCGAAAAGGCCATTCGAGCGCAAGTGAACATTGCTATTGATGAGGCCGATGTAATAATCTTCATGGTGGATGTTACCACTGGTGTAACAGATTTTGATGAGGCTGTTGCAAGCATGTTACGTAAATCTAAGAAGAAGATCATAGTAGCTGTAAATAAGGTTGATAACAACGCTCGATATCTAGCAGCCAATGAATTTTGGAGCTTAGGGTTCGACAATACTTTCTTCCTTTCTTCTATTAGTGGTAGTGGTACGGGGGATTTTTTAGATGCAGTAATTGATTTACTTCCGCCAGATTACAACCCATTAGACGAGTTGGACATTCCTAAAATTGCTGTTCTCGGTCGCCCCAATGTTGGGAAATCTTCTTTTGTAAATGCCCTACTTGACGAAGACCGCAACATCGTAACAGATATAGCCGGTACGACAAGAGATGCCATTCATACGAGATATACAAAATTTGGCAAGGACCTCATATTTATAGATACTGCTGGAATCCGTAAGAAGAGGAAAGTTCATGAGGACTTAGAGTTCTATTCTGTTATCAGGGCCATTAAGTCTATCGATGAAACAGACGTTTGTCTTTTGATGATAGATGCGCAGCATGGTATTGAGGCGCAGGATATGAGCATTTTCTCTTTGATCCAACGACGAAGACGAGGAATAATCATTCTTATTAATAAATGGGACCTTGTTGATAATAAAGAAACCAATTCTGCCAGGGATTACGAAAAAGAGATAAAATCTAAAATAGCTCCATTTACAGATGTTCCTGTCTTATTTATTTCTGCTTTGGAGAAACAGCGAATTTATAAAGCTGTAGATCTTATAGAGGAAGTTTATGCGAATAAGACCCGTAGGATTAAAACTTCTGTGCTCAATGAGGCACTCCAAGAAATGCTGACCAAAACTCCGCCACCAGCACACCGTGGTAGAATGATAAAAATCAAATATATCACACAGCTTCCTACTAAGTATCCAGCATTTGCATTCTTCTGTAATCATCCTCAACATGTAAAGGAACACTACAGATTATATTTAGAAAATCAATTGAGAGAACGTTTTGACTTTACCGGAGTTCCAATTAGCGTAATCTTCAAAGAAAAATAGAATTCGTTTTGAATATTATAGATACTGGAATCAAAGATCTACTTGTATTAGAACCACGTGTGTTCGAAGATGAGAGGGGATATTTTTTTGAATCTTATAACGAATCAACATACCCTGATTTTTCAAATCCATGGGTACAAGACAATGAATCAAAGAGCAATCGTGGTGTCCTCAGAGGCCTACATTATCAGATAGGAGGCGCTGCACAAGCCAAACTCGTAAGGGCGATTACAGGAGAGATCTATGATGTAGCAGTTGATCTTAGAGAAACTTCTGACACTTACGGTAAATGGTATGGTACTATGTTAACCGCAAGTAATAAGCGTCAAATGTATGTGCCGAGAGGCTTCGCTCATGGGTTCGTAGTCGTATCAGAAACGGCAATATTTGCTTATAAGTGTGACAATTATTACAATAAAGAAGGTGAAGGAGGAATCATATATAACGATCTCTCCTTAGGTATTGACTGGCCTATAGAAAGTTCAGAATTGCTACTTTCGAGCAAAGATTTAGAATTACCTGCTTTCGGTGATCACCTCAAATAAGGCCTATGTTTATTCCTCCCAAAAGAACGATCATTCTCGTAACTGGTTCCAATGGACAGCTGGGAAGAGAGTTTAGAAAATGGGCAGTAGAAAATGAAGCATATGAATTCCTATTTACGAGTCGTGCGTCTTTAGACATTTGTACCCTTCCTGAAGTGCTAACAATCTGCACTAAGTGGCAACCCACTTATATTATAAATTGCGCAGCCTATACCGCCGTGGATAAGGCTGAAGAAAACAAAATAAATGCATTTGCTATAAATGAAGGGGGAATTTCTAATTTAATAAAAGGTGCGGAAATCCATAATAGTACTATATTCAACTACTCCACAGATTATGTTTATCATTCTATTATAGATCGTCCAATATTAGAAGATGATAATTGCACCCCAAAAGGCGTATATGGCCAGAGTAAAAGAGCAGGGGAAAAACTGCTTGAAATTTCTGATATAGCATGGATCAATATTCGTGTATCATGGTTATACTCATCCTATCAAAATAACTTCGTAAAAACAATGTTGCACTTAGGAATTGAGCAAGATGCTCTTACCATTGTTTCTGACCAACAAGGTTGTCCTACGTATGCCGCTAACCTCGCATCTGACACCATGAAGATAATAGGATCTCTTGAAGAAAGTAAAACTGGACTCAATGAGCATTACAATTATTGTAATTCAGGAGAGATAAATTGGGCAGACTTCGCCAGGTTGATTTTCAAATTAGAAAACATTGCCTGTGAAGTGCACAATACAACAACAGAGCAATACGGAGCCCCTGCTCCGAGGCCTTTTTGGAGTGTTATGAATACCTCCAAAATTAGAACCACGTTCAATTTAGGAATAATACCTACTATAGAAAAGAGTCTTCAATCCTGTCTTGATCTTTTGAAGCAATAAGTTTACTAATTTTATTTTTTAAGCATCACAAAGACGACACTTGCCACTACCAAAAGTGACCCTACCCACTGGATCACATGAATATCCTCCTGTAATATCAGCGAAGCTAAAATAATCGTAGAAATCGGGCCTACTGTACCAATAATACTAGCCTTACTTGCACCAATAATTCTAATTCCCTCCACAATCATATATGAAGGAATTACTGTACTGAATGTACTTATCAAAAATGCGATAAGATATATCTCCCATTGGAAATCTAACATGTTAAATCCATGAAGGATCGCATTATGAATTATTATTGCCAGAGCGGCCACAGTCATAGACAATGAATTATAAATTCTGGTTCCTAATTTCGGAGCAACTTCTCCGCTGCCAATAAGATAAATCGCATATGCAAATGCGCTAAAGAGAATCAGCATAACCCCCCAAATAAAATTATCAGAAGCATTAATAATCAAATTCCCCCCCAACGCGATCATCACGCCAATGTATGTTGTGACTATCGCATAAAGTTGAACCCGAGTAATTCTCTTTCTTAGAAAGATATAAGATAGTATCACTACCAAAGTCGGATACATAAATATAACGATCCTCTCTAGGCTTGCATCAATAAATCTCAACCCTTCGAGATCTGCCAGACTTGCTACATAATAGCCAAGAAATCCGAATAAAATGACGGACCATTTGTATTCTTTGGCAAGCGCTATTTTAGTCTTGTCTTTTGAAAACTTATGAATTGCTATTCCCGCAAATATCGGTAATGCAAAGAGCATCCTAAGATTCAACAAAGACACACTATCAATATCATAATTGTATGCTAGTTTCACTAATATTGCCTTCGTACTAAAAAGAACAGCTCCTATTAATGCCAAGAAACCACCATACCGAACTCCCCGCATTGCACTTATATCAGAGTGCAAAATTACTCATATAATCGACGCCACTTAATAAATAGGGAAGATGACTGAGTGCAATTCTTGCTTTCCCGTTTTATACTAAAACAGAAAACGAGACCCTTGATTAACAAGAGTCCCGTTTTTCATTAAACTTTATTTGTCTTAGAATTGATCTGATTTTACAAACTTCTCTTGCATCCACATTTCTCCGTTACTTCTAATCATCATGAAGTACATACCTCGTGGTAAGCTTTCTATATCCACCTCATGATATTCTGTATCTCCTGGAAGGATACTTCTCATTGCCTCACGACCATCTCTTGAGAAGATAGTCATTTGCCCCTCTACTCCTTCTCCATCATACCATACATTTATATATTCCCCTGCAGGGTTAGGAAATAATGGCTCTTGTTCTGTAACGAGTATTTCAGATACTCTTATCTTATCTGTAAATCGGATAGTAGCGCCTGAAAATACCTTTGATTTAGTGTCTGGAGTTATCAAGAAATCTCTTGTATAAGGAGAGCTCTCACCATCAGCACATATAGCTCGAACTCTAATTACAACTACTCTATCTGCAGGAGCACTTACAGTAACTTTCTTTTTAGTTAATTGTATTAATGCAAAAGATTGTGGTAAGCCTTCAAATCCAATCTCCATCTCATAGCCGATTGCTTCTGCTACTTTATCCCATCTGACGGAGTATCTACCATTACCCTTTTTACTTATACGTACATCACGAGGTGCATGACATCCTACATCACACATACCACCCGTAATTCGACTTACATTGATAAAGTCTCCAGATAATGTATTACAGTCTTGTTCAAGTGTAGATATTGATGCGCCGATCTCAGGCTCTTTAGTGCCATCAGAACTCCATCCCCAAATATGCGATACACCTTTTGCAGATCTACTCATATCATAGTCGCCACCATCAGCACTATTTCTAACCTCCATTATATTATCCTGAGCATCCGTTAAGATGTAGAAATAATCAAATTCTGGATCCGCTTCAGATGTATGAGAAATTGTAAAAACTACATCCCCAGAACAAAATTCCATTTCATTAGTCCCATCGCTATACATAACAGTTCCACCATCAGTTCCACACAGCTCGATACATTCTTCGCCTATCAGTTTTGTTACACTAATAGAATTAGAGAGTGCAAAACAGCCCCCTATATCTTGCGTATTAGCTCCCAAAGCAATACCTGAGAGTGTACCTACTGAACTAACATGATATAATAGGTTTGTTCCAGATCCTGTCCCTTCAAGGTCAAAATCATTACCCATAGCGATATTCAATATTCGATTATCTGCATCAGCAATTAAGTAAGTGTTATCAGATCCTGTCCCTCCATTTGTTATAATTGTAATAGGGTCCGCTTCTCCGTCATCCGAACATATAGTAATAGCTGTTGCTCCTTCTTGTGTTGTAATAGTACTTCTTTCTATAATACATACGGTAGAACAATCACCACCTGTCAAACGATTCACAGTTATTGGAGTGGATAGCCCAAAGCAGCCAAATAACTCAGAAATATTCCCACCTATTTCAGGCAAGATCACTCCATCTTCATAGCTAATATTTCTAACCAAAGAAACTCCTGGTCCTGCGCCCTCAAGATCGATAAGCGTAGAATCTGGAAATCCTAAAATATTTCCTTCCTCATCAGTTACAAACCAAGCACTATTAGGTCCTGTTCCATCAGAAACAACAATACTAAACTCATCAGAAATCTGGTCATCAGCACAAATATCAATACTTGTATCTCCTCCAGCTATCATTGCTATGCCTCCATCTGCAAGACAAGGTTCTGGGCAATCTTCACCACTCACTCTTATTACGGTCACTGGATTAGAAAGTTCAAAACAGCCACTAAGATTTGCAGCGCTGCTATCTACAACTGCGCCGGTCAACTCATCTGCAAAACTTACATGCCAGATTAAACATACACCTGCACCTGCCTCTTCAAAATCAAAAGTCCCACTTTCTGAAATAGCCAATATTGTTAGGTTCGTATCAGTAACTACGTAAGCACTATTAGGCCCAACAGCACCCTCAAGACTGACGTCAAATGCATCACTGCTGCCATCTCCAGTACAGAATGTAATCTCGTCTATACCATTCGGTGCACCTAGCGTGCCTCCGATAACTGAATTTCTAATAATAGATATCGAATTAGAAAGTGAAAAACAACCCCTGATATCAGAAATATTTGCTCCTATTTCAATATCTGAAGTTCCATCTTCAAAACTTATATTATAAAGTAGATTGGTTCCAGCCTCAGTACCCTCCAAATCAAAAGGAGACCCCAAAGGAAAAGATATAATAGCGCCCTCTTCATTTGTCACTATCCATCTCATATTTGCACCCACAGCGTTATTTATAATGACATCAAAAGCTGTAAATCCAGATCCATCACCACAATATGAAATTTCATCACCACCTGCCGCCAGAGAAAGAGCTCCTCCAGCAACAAATCGGCGCCTAACAATAATAGGATTAGAAAGACCAAAACATCCTCCTAAGCTATTGACGTTACCTCCCAAGGAAGCTCCAGATAAACCATTCTCATAAGTTAAATTATATATATGTGCTACACCAGCACCGGCACCCTCAAAATCAAAAGGAGGAGCCAAAGGAAATGCCAAAATATTACCATCTTCATCAGCAATAACCCATGCGGAGTTTGATCCTTCTGAGCCTTCCAACACAACGTTGAATGCATCGCTAAATCCATCACCAGCACATATATCTATTTCAGTATCACCACCTTCTATTGCTATAGACCCTCCTGCTGCTGGACAATCTTCGGGACAATCTTCTCCTGATAATCTCGTAACAGTAACGGCATTTGACAAGGCGATACAACCAGAAAGACTTGCTGCACTACTATCAACACTTGCACCTTCAAGAGTACCATCGTGAGATATCTCCCATATCAGGCAGACGCCAGCACCTGTTGGTTCTAAGTCAAAGAAATTAGAATCTTGAACTGCTAAAATTATTCCTGAAGTATCTGTGACAATCCAAGTAGTTTGACCACCGATCCCTCCAGAACTAGTTAGAACTATTGTTTCTACGATATCATCATCTACACAAATCGTAACATCAGCAAGTCCATTGACAGATATCTCACTTGCCTCTACATCGCAGGTCGAAATATCTAGGCAGTCATCACCAGAAAGTCTATTCACCAATATACTATTAGAAATAGAGTGGCAACCTTCAATATTCATAACATTACTATCCACTGCTAATCCTACTATGTCATCGTCATAACTTATATGTATAAAAAGGCAAACACCAACTCCCGCACTATCTAAATTAAAATTATTGGTACTCTCAATAGCCAGAATATTCATTGAGGCGTCACTTACTATCCAGGCGGAATTTGATCCGCTATTATCTACCAAGGCGATACTTATAGTATCAACAATATCATCATCAATACAAATAGAAAGTTCAGTAAGAGAATCTTGAATAAGAATTTGTCCTCCATTGGCCTCACAAACTGGATCAGCGCAAGAAAGACTATCAAGCGCATTTATTCGAATAGAATTAGATAATGCAAAACAACCTGATAATGCACTAGCTGGCTGACCAATTGCCGCACCCATCAAACCTGCTTCATAGGATAAATGCCATATAAAACACACATCAGCATTTTTACTGGAAAAATCAAACGGAGGACCAAGCGGTAGATCAATTATGATTCCTGCTGTATCCGTTATAACCCATGATCTTAATGTTCCAAAGGCGCTGTCTACTGTAACATTTACATTTGCAGCGATACTATCATCGCGACAGAATGATAATTCTAATAAACCACCTGTAGCCATTATACTTCCACTTGCAACTTCACAACTATCGGTTGTCATACTGCCACAGATAGAAGGAGCTGCCACAGTATAATCACTTGCATCATTCCCTTCCCCATCATATTGAAGAGATAAACTATCGGAAAATACCGGCGCTCGTTCTCCTGAATTCCATATCGAGGCATCTACAGCTATACTTTCTCTAGTAGATCCATCACGCTCTCCCCAAATAATATAATCTACTATACTATTAGGGTCTGAAAATTGCGAACTAATAAAAATACCAAGTTCATCTCCTGTAGCAGAAAGATTAATTGTTGAGGTTAACACTGTCACCTGCTCTCCAGGTTCAAGATTAACATCACCACATACAGCATTGAGTGCTCCAATACGCTCATATTGTGGTCTATTACATAGCCAATATTGCTCCAAGTTAATGGTATCTGTACCGATGTTTTCTATTTCAATCTGACCATCGACCGTAATCTCTTTGATTATAATCTGCCCTGAAACATGCGCACTCATTCCGCATAGCAGCGTAATCATTAAAAGGCTCAAACTCATTCTTCTCATAACTCGAATTAATTTTTTATTGGTTTTAACAAGTCTATATTTAATAAGCATGATACAAAACTCTCACTTAGACGATTAGAGTTCATAAACATGCATGAAATTCCCTTTTAACAAACCTCAAACTCGAGGTTGCTATAATGTGCTCATGGGTGGATGTAATAATAGTGAATCCGAGGATTTCTGATACACAATTATCGTAGTAAGATATGCAAATAATACAAGGGGATACCCTTTACATTATAAAAAAATATGAATGTCCAAAAAGATACCTAAGCGCAAATAGGTTGCACTGTGGCGTGTATACTTGTATCAAAAAGAGATATGAGCATATTAAGATTTATGAAGGACTTTCCAGATGAGCGCAGCTGTCGCATTCATTTTAAAGCACAAAGAGGGAAAGTAAGGTGTGCTGTGTAAGAAATGTAGTCATACCCAGCACTATTGGCTACAAGGTAAAGAGCAATGGCAGTGTAAGAGCTGTTCTTTTAGAACGACTTTACGGAGTGGAACGATGATGCAAAGCAGTAAGCTTCCTTTTCAATTCTGGTATTTGGCAATAGC
>JBLIDB010000061.1:0-22082 GCA_047634015.1 Saprospiraceae bacterium | reverse complement strand
TTGTGGACCTCGGGCGAGCAACCTGTTCTCAGGGTCCTCTAATTGTAATTCTTTATTGGAATTAACTGTCTGCTTATAGGTTGATGACATAACCATCTTTTTTAAAAGACTTTTGATATTCCAATTGGATCTTTTAAAATCTGACGCAAGCCAATCAAGTAATTCAGGATGAGAGGGCAGTGCACCCTGACTTCCGAAATCTCCGGGCGTTGATACGATACCTTGACCAAATATTATTTGCCAGTATCTATTGACAGCCACTCGAGCTGTCAATGGGTTACTATCATTGAACAGCCAATCCGAGAGTCCAAGTCTATTTTGGGAATATTGATCACTAAATTCTAATATTGCTTCGGGAGTACTGGAATAGACCTGTTCACCAGGTTGATCATATTGACCACGGTTTAATACAAATGTTGGTCTTACAGTATCCATATCGGCCATGATCATGGTTGGCTTAACAACAATCTCGTTCGTACGTTCTTTTTTAATTTTCGATTCTCGTAATCTCTCATTTAACCTTTGATACTTTCTATCATGTCGTGTCAATTGAGAATATAATAGTCGTTTCTTGTCAGCGTCAGTTAGTTGCTTCTTATCAGTGATCTCTGATAAGGGATTAAAGGAGTACAAGTCTTGAACTTCAGTTTTGTTAAGAGGTCTATTAAACAACATTAACTCATCCACTTGAGCGGCAAGCATGCCTTCTTTGGGTCCATTTCTGCCTAAGTACAAATTGCGAGGATAAGGGATTGTTCCTTTGAGATCATCACTTTTGATATATAAATCTATTTTCCTACCATTGAAATATAGGTTAAAACCATTTGCCTTTCTGCTTCCATCATGTGTAATGACGGTTTGAATCCATTCATTTTCAGGTATTGTTTCTTTACTTGTGAACTGTATTTTTGTTTTATTTTTATAACTACCTAAATAGAAACTTGCAAATTTCTCATTGTTAACTCTTAAGTAAAAATTTGCTTTGTTTTCATTTACTCGTGAAGAGAGTACCCTTCCTCTAATGCCACCGTCTAATGACTTTATCCAAAAACTAAGTGTAAATGGTTTGCCAAAATTGAAGTTTTTAGAAGGTTGTAGATCGGCATAATTTGTTCCCATAAATTCCACACCACCTGAGAATTTTCCTTGGATTGGTATCAATTCATTGATAGATTTCCCATATTTTCCACTTACGATATCTTCGACTTTATCCTCTTCCAAATAATCTAATGGATACCACGCAACCATTCCGGATGGAAGGGTAGTGGTCGAAGAAGGAATTCCATCTCTTAGTGGATCTGATTCAATTGTATTCCATTTATGCTTAGCGTAATCGCTTAACTTCTGCTTTTGAGATGTAACTAAATCTTGAATATAAGTTTTGAGTTCTTCGACTTTCTCATCAGGTAATGGTAATGAAGGATTGGCTACTTCAACACCATAGTCTACACGACCTTTTTCTGGCACATTATTGAAAAAACTGTAGAGACTATAATAGTCTTTTTGAGAGATAGGATCATACTTATGGTCGTGGCACTGAGCGCATTCGACTGTCAATCCTAAGAAAGCTGTTGAGAAAGTATTCACTCTGTCTAAGACATAGGTAACTCTATACTCTTCATCAATTACACCAACTTCTTGAGTGATTTTATGATTTCGATTGAATCCTGTAGCAAGTTTTTGTTCATAACTTGCTTCTGGCATTAAATCTCCAGCCAATTGCCATGACGCGAATTGGTTATAAGGCATATTCTCATTGAATGCATTAATCACCCAATCTCTCCATGGCCACATACTTCTTTCTATATCATCTTGATATCCATGGGAATCAGCATAACGCGCTATATCTAACCATTCCATAGCCATCCTTTCTCCATAAGATTTTTGACTTAGAAATTCGTCAACGAGATATTCATATGCATTGTCAGAATCGTCTTTTAAGAAATTATCTATTTCTAATAGTGAAGGTGGAATTCCCCTTAAGTCAAATGACAATCGCCTTATTTGCTTTTCTTTTCTTGCTTCTTTCGATGGTTGGAGGCCTTCTTGATTAAGTCGTTTTAAAATAAACTGATCGATTTCATTTCCACCCCAGTCACTTTTAGATTGTTCTGGAGCTGCAGGATCAGTAATTTGATTAAATGCCCAGAATGACTTCCATTGCGCTCCTTGTTCGATCCACTTTTTAAGCAAATCTATTTCATATTGAGAGAGGACAAGATTAGATTCTGGGGGAGGCATGACTTTATCTATATCATCAGATTCTATTCTTTGTACAAGGTGACTATTCTTTAGATTATTTGGAATGATGGCGAAATGTTTACCGAGACTATCTATAGCGGCAAATGCAGATTCTTCTAAGTCTAGTCGAAAACCTCCTTCTCTTGATTGTTCATCAGGTCCATGACAAGCATAACATCTATCGGATAAGATAGGCCGAATATGAAAGTTAAAATCAATTTCTTCGGGAAGAGCACTTTTTCGATTAGAAATCAAATTTTCATCCTTGTTGCAAGCAAGAATGAAAATAATTATCAAGCCAAAGAAGAAATATGATTTTACTTGTTTCATAAGTGTAGTAACTACTTATAAATGCAACTTGAATCATTCGAAATAATATTATCGAATAAATAGGAATTCAGCACATTCTGTAATACTTTTCCCAAAGTTATGAATTATTCAAAAGAATTGCCAAAGAATTTAATTCACATAGCTTTATAATTTTCTTTTGAGATAGATGAAATGTTTTTATAATTAGATGATCTCTTGGTTAAGAGAACTATTTTGTTATTTTTGAAAGAAAGTCTCATTCAAGAATGACCAAAAATCATTAATATTTAGGAATCAACGTTAAATGGCACTAAAATTTCATTCTGATCTTGTATTATGGACTTCTTTCAAGAAAGGAGATAGAAATGCTCTAGATGTATTATTTCGTGAGTATTATCCCTTACTATTTAGGTATGGCAAGAAGATTTTACAGGATCCCAATCTTGTTGAGGATAACCTTCAGGAGTTCTTTTTATATTTATTTGAACATCGGGAGGGACTAACGAGCCCAGATAACCTTAAAGCATATATTTTCAAATCTTATCGTTCAAGCTTATTGAAAGAATTGAAAAAAAATAATAAATCAAGGCAAAAGGAACTCAGAGATGATTTATTAGTTCCAAACATCTACTTTTCAATAGATGAAATAATTATCAAGCAAGAAACTGAAGATTTTCAGAAAAGAGCTTTGGTTGCAATGCTTAATAGTTTACCCAATCGTCAAAGAGAAGTGTTATTACATAGGTATTATAATGATCTGACTATCAAAGAAATAGCCGAAGTGATGGATATATCCTATCAGGGTGTTGTGAATGCTGTTCATAAGGCAATCAAGGCACTCAGAAGCGACGCTTACCTTCAACGGATTTCAAGTTTCTTTTAAGTCGAAATCTTCAAAATTGATCACTAAATTTTGTTCCTCGAAAAATAATCTGAAAAATTAGATTAGCAAAACCCTTTTTGTCTCTCTATATTAGATGTGGATTATGTCCAAGGTGGACATCATAGGTTAAAAAAAATAATGAGCAGAGACGACAATAATAATATTGAGCAGTTTGTATGCGATACATCATTTGTATCCTGGGTAGAAAGCCGCAAGGTTGACGATAAGGATCATTGGGGAAGGGGGCTTTTAGCACAT
Source organism: Saprospiraceae bacterium (assembly GCA_047634015.1). GTDB lineage: Bacteria > Bacteroidota > Bacteroidia > Chitinophagales > Saprospiraceae > JAJRXG01. The sequence continues at coordinate 18,391 of JBLIDB010000061.1, read as the reverse complement.
TCTGACAAGGCTGCGCTAGTGTTAAACGCGGAGCTTTCAATCTTGGGAGTGCAGTTTCGTCCATAAAGATGACCAAACATCAACTCATACAAATCCTGGGTCTTTCTATACTGTTTTTTGGGCTATTTAGTTTGCTCTCTTTTTATCAAAAAGGAGACGATGCGACATCCTTCAAAACAGATGAAGCTGGAGTTACCTCTACTGATTACGAGAACTACTTCGAGGGAAAAACCATAGAATGGATTATCCCATTCAAAGAAGGTGGAGGTGCAGATACATGGGCTCGGTATAACGCTCCTTTCTTATCAAAACACATCAAAGGCAATCCCGTAATTATAATTAGTAATATTCCTGGAGGAGGGTCTATTAAAGGGGCGAATTTATTCGCAGAGCGAGTGAAGCCCGATGGTACTATGATCCTCGGAACTTCTGGGACTACTCAAATGCCTTTCTTACTGGACGATCCAAGAGTAAGATATGATTATACTAATTATAAACCGATTATGGCTTATCCGAATGGAGGAGTTGTCTATTGCAGCCCTTCATTGGGTATAAATTCCGCGGCGGATATTAGTAAGATTTTTGATAAACCATTGAAGTATGCCAGCCAGGGCCCAACATCATTGGATATTGTTCCGATGTTTTCTTTTGAATTGTTGGGATTGGATGTGCAAGCCGTTTTTGGGTTCAGAGGAAGAGGTGCTGGGCGTCTGGCATTTGAAAGAGGCGAAGTAATGCTGGATTATCAGACTTCCTCTGCATATTTGAAAAACGTATTACCCCTTGTGGCTAATGGCGAAGCGATTCCATTGTTTAGTTTTGGTGCCTTAGATGAAGAGGGGAATTTAATCAGAGACCCGAGTTTTCCTGATCTTCCTCATTTTGGCGAGGTCTATGAGCAGATTGGGAATGAAAGAGTAGGAGTCAAATGGGATGCTTGGTTTGCATTTATGTCTGCGGGATTCGGAGGGATGAAATTGCTCTTAACCCCTAATGAAACACCTGATGAAATTGTAAGATTATTTCAAGATGCGATTCTAAGAATGAAGCAAGATCCAAATTATCAGAAATCGAAAATCACTGCACTTGGTGAATATGAACAGTCTATAGGGCAAACGGCATTGAGAATATTTGATTTAGCTACAAATGTTAACGAGGCAGAGAAAGAGTATATGAAGGAATGGTTGAGACAAAAATATAAACTAAATATCTAAAAAGGCATATGTTAGATCTTGTTCTTCAGGCCTTTCAGACCTTGTTCTCTCCAGATCATTTCATGTTCTTGATGATTGGAGTTTTACTTGGATTGGTGATAGGAGTATTTCCGGGATTGGGAGGTATTGCTGGCTTATCCTTGTTATTGCCTTTTTTGTATGGCATGGATCAAGTAAGCGCTTTGGCAACATTAGTTGGACTCGTAGCGGTGATCCCAACCTCCGCAACATTTTCGTCAGTGTTAATGGGAATTCCAGGATCGAGTTCGAGCCAAGCCACGGTGTTAGATGGATTTGCATTGGCGAAGCAAGGTCAAGCTTCCAGAGCCTTATCTGCAGCTTTTGCATCGTCTCTTTTTGGTGGACTATTTGGAGCCATAATTTTGACTTTTTTTGTTCAGATTGCAAGGCCTATGATTTTGCTTTTTGGCTCAGCGGAGTTATTCATGTTGGCCTTTTTTGGACTATCTATGGTAGGATCTCTATCTGGTAAAAGTGTTGTAAAAGGGGTCCTAGCTTGCGGTCTTGGATTATTGGTTGGATCAATTGGGTCTGCACCTGCTACAGGGGAATATCGCATGATTTTTGGGGTTAACTATTTGTATGATGGCATTCCATTAGTTGTGATTGCCTTATCCATATTTGCATTTCCTGAGATCTCTGAACTTTTTAGAAAAGAGAGCGCTATTGCCGATGGAGCCATATTGGGCAAAGGAGGCTGGAAGACTGGGATTAAAGATCTCATTAAGCATAAGTGGTTAGCTGTTAGATGTGCAGGGATTGGGACTATTGTCGGCGCTATTCCTGGCATGGGAGGGAGTGTTGTTGATTGGATTGCTTATGGACACGTAGTTCAGACTTCGAAGGATAAATCCAAATTTGGGAAAGGCGATATTCGAGGTGTTATTGCCCCAGAATCTGCTAATAATGCCAAAGAAGGAGGAGCCTTAATGCCCACACTATTATTTGGTATTCCTGGCTCAGGTTCGATGGCTGTCTTTCTTGGAGGAATGGTCTTAATCGGTATTGAAGCAGGTCCATCGATGATAACAACGGATATCGGTTTGACTTATACCATAATCTGGTCCTTGGCTATTGCCAATGTCTTAGGGGCTGGTTTAGCATTGCTTTTGGCGGGTCCAATCTCGCAGTTGACGCGAATTAGATTTAGTATTCTCGCTCCGTTTATGATTATGGTCATCAGTTTTGCTGCTTATCAGGCGACGAAGGATATGACAGATCTCTGGATGTTGATGATTTTTGGAATCCTCGGTATTTTCCTGAAGCGATTTGGTTGGTCGCGCCCTGCTTTTCTGATAGGCTTTGTACTTGCAACTCAGGCGGAAAGTTATCTGAATATGTCCGTTCAATTCTATGGCTGGGAAATGTTCTTGAGGCCTGGAGTCATTGTTATTATGGTATTATCCCTTCTATCAATTTATTACAGCCGCAAAGGTGGCACCGTTGATGAGAACGCTGAATTAATGGAAAAGGGAATCAATAAGAAAATCAATATTCAACCTCAACTCATCTTCGCAATTATAATTGGACTTTTTATTTTGATAGCTCTATTTGATTCCATGAAGCAGTCTTTCTTAGGAGGTGTTTTCCCCTTGACGATCGCAATTGGCATGCTACCATTTCTTCTTTTCCTATTGTGGATATTTGTAAAAGAACAACGTTCCAACCCCGCAATTTTTGATGCAGAGCAAATAGTCGAAGAAGAAACATTTAAGTCATCTTGGTATGAACCAGTGGCTTGGATCGGAGGCCTTTATCTGCTAAGTATGTTGATTGGTTTTGTTCCATCGATTACTCTCTTTTTTGTTTCATTTTTTACCATTAAGGCGAGGACTAAGCCGCTAAAGACCTTCCTCTTGACTTTAGGTGGTGTCAGTTTGTTAATGGCTTTTAGTCATTTTTTAAACTTAGAATTACCTCAAGGAGTGATAAAAATTTGGTAAATGTTATAAAAGCAATTACTTGAGAAGTACTATCACAATTGAATATGCAAAATAAGATAGCATTTACTTTAATGCGGTGCTGTTCATAAGCATTCAAGGCACTCAGAAGCGACGCTTACCTTTAACGGATTTCAAGTTTCTTGTAAGTCGGCATCTGCAAAATTGATCGCTAAATTTTGTTCTTCGAAAAATAATCTTAAAAATTAGGTTATCAAAACCCTTTTTGTCTCTCTATATAGATGTGGACTATGTCCAAGGAGGACATCATAAGTGAAAAAATAATGAGTAGAGACGACTATAATAGTATTGAGCAGTTTGTATGCGATGCATCATTTGTATCCTGGGTAGAAAGCCGCAAGATTGACGACAAGGATCATTGGGAAGGATGGCTTTTAGCGCATCCTGACAAGGCTTCGCTAGTTTTAGATGCGGAGCTTTCAATCTTGGGAGTTCAGTTTCGTCCTGGAGTTTTAGAATCTAATGATTTAGAAGCAGCCCTGGCAAAGTTGCATGCATCCTTAGATCATAAAGTAATAAATATAGCAGCGCCTATAAAGCAGATAACTCGCAGAAGAATTGGTGTGGGAATAGCTGCTGTATTAGTTGTTTTAATGCTGAGCACGATTGCGATTAGGGCTTTTAATCAACCTATTGAAGTGGTGCACAAGACTGCATATGGCGAGCAGATGAATCTACAGTTACCTGATGGCTCAGTAGTCGTACTAAATGCTAATTCGACGATTAGGTATTTTTCGAATAATACAAGAAATGTATGGTTGGAAGGTGAGGCTTTCTTTGAAATCGAGAAAAAACCAGAAACAGGTGAATATTTCATAGTGATGACGCCTGATCTTTTGGTGACTGTATTAGGTACTTCATTTAATGTAAACGCTCGTAATGATCAGACAAAGGTCTTCCTAGAAGAAGGAAGGGTAGAACTCCATATGGATGATATACTGGAGGACCATATAGAAATGGACCCAGGGGATGAGGTTACCTATTCTAAGAAGAAGAAAAAGCTTACCGAGAAGCGCAAGAATGTTTCTGTCTTAGAAAATGCATCATGGAAGGATGGATCATTGATGTTTAAAAAGACTCCGCTGCAAGACGCGCTCTATGATATAGAGGACATATACGGTATCCACTTTAAACTAGAGTCCGATGAACTTAAACAAGAAGAAATTACAGGCGGTATTCCGATTAAAAATCTTAAAATAACGCTAGAAACCTTGAATGAAGTTTATGGTATCAAAATCAGGGAAGAAGGGAAAAGATATTTCATAAGTAAGGGAGGAGAATGATAATTCCCTCAAAACGAAAATCCTATAAAATAAACAATGGAGCAGATCCTGACAATCCGCCCCATCATTACTAATGTATTCGAAAAAGTAAATTTATGAAACAAGAAGTACAATTCAGATTTTTCTTCACGATTTGTCTACTATCTACAATGGTTTTTACACCTTTTGTTGTAAGCGCCAATGCTATAGCATCAAGTCCACTCAGTGAAGTTTTAGAGCAAATAAGTGAGCAATATGAAGTAGTCATTACTTATAATTCGAAATTGCTCTCAGAGATCAATGTTGATTTTGCCTTTAAGAAAGGAGAGGAATTAGAGTCCGCAGTTAATAGGGCACTAAAGCTTACTAATCTAAAGTATAGGCAGCTAACAGGTAAATACTATGTAGTCTTTCACGAAACAAAGACTAGCAAAAAAACGATAAAGAAAATCAAACAAAAATTCAAGGAGATCGAGAAGCTAGAAAAAAGTGAAAATTTGAATATTCGTCAGATAAGTCAAGTAAAAAAATCTCATATAATAGATGTGATTGAAGCAGCTGAGAAGATGGTAATCGTAAAATCGATCAGTGGAACAGTGAAAGATGAAAATGGAGAACCTCTTGTTGGTGCAACAATATTGGCCAAAGGAACTTCAATTGGAGCGGCAACTGACTTAGACGGTTCTTATACTTTATCAGTTCCTGATAATACGACTACATTGGTCGTATCATTTATCGGATATGAAAACATAGAAATTGAAATTAGAGGTCGCTCCCAAATTGACATAACGCTATCATCAAGTTCTTCTATTTTGGATGAAGTAATAGTTGTCGGATATGGAAGCGTAAAAAAGAGTGACCTGACAGGCTCTGTTGTTCGAGCGGATATGGATGCATTTAGAGAACAACCAAATGTATCTCTAATGCAAAGTCTGCAAGGGAGTGTAACGGGTCTTAATGTAGGGCAGGTGGATGCAGCCGGAGAAGATCCAGAAATTTTAGTTAGAGGTCGTACATCAATCTCAGGTCAGCAGAGTCCTTTGGTTGTTTTGGATGGAGTAATATATAGAGGGGCTTTAATAGATATCAATCCAAATGATATAGAGTCAGTAGATGTGCTAAAAGATGCCAGTGCAACGGCGGTATATGGTTCTCAAGCGGCCAATGGCGTCTTGTTGATTACCTCTAAATCCGGTAAAATAGATAGCAAGACTATCATTCGATATAATGCTTCTTATGCAATGCAATCTCCTGGTAGAGAAATTCTGTCTGGAGATGGACAAAATTTCATTAAGACTATAATTGATGGAGACATTACGGATAGTAGAATTGAGTCAAGTGGTTTTGTGGATTTAGATCCATCCTTTGATCCTACGACTAGATTCAAGACTGGTGATATGATTGCAGCTTTTAATGATGGGAAAGAAACGAATTGGTATGATTTGCTTACAAATGATAATCCAAGTATCATGAGTCATAACTTATCTCTTTCTAATCGCAATGAGCATACATCTACTTTTGCCTCTGTCGGATTAACGGATCAAGTGGGATATCATGTAGGTGAAGATTATAAAAGATGGAATGCCCGATTAAATTTGGATAACTATATTAATGACTGGCTTACTGTTGGTATCCAGACGTTCATGACTACAAGTGATTATTCTGGACTTGACATTAATAGGGATCTTCGCTATTTGTCTCCGTATGCGCTGGATCGGAATGATGATGGTTCTTTAACAGTTCAACCAGGTGGAAATAGTACGAATCCATTGCGGAATGTACAGGAAGCAGATCATGACGATCGGAGGTTGAATCTTTTTGGAAATATATATGCCCAGATTCAAATTCCATGGATTGAAGGACTGAGTTATAAAATTAACTATGCCACGAATTATGCTTCGGCTACTGAAAATATTTTTAGACCTTTTGGACAAAATTTTCAGGGAAATGGAAGTAAGTTTAACGGTACCGATAGAAGTTATACATCAGATAACATAGTCACTTATGATCGCCAGATTACTAAAGATCATAAGGTTACGGCTACGTTACTCTACGGTTTTGAGAAAAGAAATGGCGCCTCAACACTATCGTCGGCATCAGTATTTCTCAACGATGTCCTGGGTTTCAATCAACTTCAAGCAGGACAATCGGATCTTCAGAATGTAGAAACCACGGCATTCGAAGAGTCCAGTCTTTATAGTATGGCTCGACTTTTCTATAGCTTCAAGGGAAGATATCTATTAACAGGTACAGTTCGAAGAGATGGATTCTCTGGATTTGGAGCGGAGAATAAATTTGGAGTGTTTCCGAGTGCATCTGCGGCGTGGATGATTTCAGAAGAGCCATTTCTTGTGAAAAATGATGCATTGGATCTCCTCAAACTTAGAGTGGCATATGGAACAAGCGGTAATAGAACCATTGGGAGATATCAGACGCTTGCAAGAGTAGAAGGTGGGTTTTCATACGTGGATGCGGGTGGAGGTCCAATTTTTGGACAAGCGATTACGAGTCTTTCTAACCCTGGACTTAAGTGGGAAACTACTACAGGAATTAATGTGGGCTTGGACTTTGGATTCCGCAATTCAAGAATTCGCGGAAGTATTGATTACTATCGAAATGATACAAAAGACCTCTTATATGAAGTGAATCTTCCTCAAATTGCAAAATTCGAGACCATACCTGTGAATCTCGGAAAATTAAAAAATAGCGGTTTAGATCTAAGTATCACAAGTGATAATATTAGAACTGATAATGTCAGATGGACCTCTACGTTTAATTTTTCGAGAAATCGAGATGAATTGGTAGAATTGCTTGGATTCGATAATGATAATGATGGTATAGAAGATGATATAATCGATGCAAGTCTGTTTATTGGTGAACCGTTGAATTCAATCTACGGGCTTGAAACTACAGGCGAACTCTATCAGTTAAATGAAGAGATTCCAAGTGGATTTAGCCTTGGCTCCTATAAGATAAATGATCTCAATGGAGATGGTGATATCACTCCAGCAGATAGAAAATTACTTGGTAATGAAAATCCTAATTATAGATTCAGTCTTATGAATGAGGTCCAGTATGGAAACTTCTCACTGAAGGTCTTCTTGAATTCTGTTCAGGGAGGGAATGGCTATTATCTTGGAGAAGATATGCTGACTTCATGGAATTCTATTAACAGTGAGAATGTATTCGATCGTAACTTCCCTTTAGGAGTAAACTACTGGACACCAGAGAATCCTGATGCCAAATACCAAAAGCCATTTATTAATGTAGCGAGTGGAGTCCAAGGAGATAGATTATCCTCTAGAAGCTTTGTAAGGTTACAGGATGTGTCTTTAGCCTACAATCTTCCACAAGAGCTGGTTAGCAAGATTAATCTTCAATCCCTGAAGTTTTACGTTAGTGCGAAGAATCTCGCAACATGGACTAGTTGGTCAGGATGGGATCCTGAGACTGGTGTAGGCCTTACAAGATCCGGTAGACCGGTAATGAAGAGCATTACTTTTGGTATAGATATTTCACTTTAATTTATAATTATAAAAGGACATTGCTATGAAAAATATAAATAAACAAACTCATATGTCATTTTTTAGATCATCATTGATGGCATTTAAAGGACTCCTTTTAATTTCTCTTATAGGATTATTTTTATACTCCTGTAATGAGGATACCTTTCTGGACGAGGAGCCTTTGGATTTTCTCTCTCCAACTAACTCTTTTGTAACTATAAATGATTTTGAATCAGCGGTATTCGGCTTATATGCTAATTATAGAACCAATTTCTGGGGACAAGGAGGAGCAAGCGCATCTCCCCGAATTATGTTTTCAGGAACTGATCTCGTGATGAATGACAAGGATCTCGGATCATCTCCACCTGATTGGTCAGCATTACTAAGACCCACTGAAAACCGCGTATCTCAAGTATGGGTAGCGTCCTATGAGATAATATTTGATGCTAACGTAATTATATCTCGAGCGGATCAAGAGTCAAGCACGTTGACATCTGAACAAAAAAATCTAATAAAAGGAGAAGCTTCTTTCTTTAGAGGATTGGCATATAGAATGCTAGCCAATATGTATGGTGGTGTACCAGTAGTGTTAGAAGAAATTGATTCGCCACGCAGAGATTTTACGAGGGCTAGCAGAGAAGCTGTATATGAGCAAGCAGCCTCAGATTTATCATTTGCGGTACAAAACCTTAATGCTATATCCGCAACTGCGGATCATCGAGTTAGTAAAGAAGCTGCTAATCATTTGTTGACAGAAGTATTGATCTCTTTGGGTAATTACAGTGAGGCCGTGCAGGCAGCGTCCGCTGTTATTAACAATTCTGATATGGGACTAATGACAGAACGATTCGGAACAAGAATGAATGATCCGAATTTTGATGGAGATGTATATTGGGATTTATTTAGACGAGGTAATCAGAATCGCTCGACCGGTAATAAAGAAGCCATATGGGTATTACAATTTGAGCATCTCACCGAGGGAGGAGGAGATAACGAATTACTTTTAGAACGATTTTCGATTCCCAGATTATGGAGGGCAAACGTTAAAAATAATGATGGAAAAAACCAATTCTTAGTAGGTAATGGACCTAATACAAATTATTATGGTCGGGGCTCTGGATTTCAGAGACCTACACCTTTTTTCTTAAATGAGATATGGAGTAGAAGTGGAGATGGGGACATCAGAAACTCAGAACATAATATTGTAAGAGATTTCATAATCAATAATCCCAAGAGTGAATTTGATGGTCTTATGGCATTAGCTGATAATACTAATCTTCAACTTAGAAATTATGCGGATACTGCAAGGAATTTTTATCCTGCTTTAGCCAAAAATTCCACTCCTGGAAACCACCCTCAGGACTTATTTGCTTCCAATCAGTCGATTCCAGGTTCATTGACAAGTTCGGGTAGACAGACATTTAGAGATCATTACTCAATGAGATTAGCAGAGACATACCTACTTCGAGCGGAGGCTTATTTAGGAGTTGGAGATGTTGCTGCTGCGGCAGCTGATATCAATGTCGTAAGAAGAAGATCTTCGGCACCTGAAGTGATGCCCGGTGAGGTAGATATAGATTATATACTTGATGAACGATTGAGAGAATTGTATTACGAAGAGTTTAGAAGATTAACTTTAATGCGCTTGGGTAAATTGGTGGAAAGAACGCGTAAATACAATCCTGTATTTGTAGGTCATTCTATTCAGGATCATCATGATCTTTGGCCAGTCCCTTTTGGTGAAATAGAGAAAAATGTAGAGGCAGACCTGACTCAAAATCCGGGGTATTAAGCACGATATCGTTTATAAAATAATACTTCGGTATTAAGCATTCTAATGACGAAGTATTATTTTGAGAATTATTTGTTTCTTGAGACTCTTCATACCTTAAGAGCAGTCCTAATTAAAACAAAATCATGAGAAATGTAGCCCTTTTTATCATTGTCGTACTCATCACGGCATGCAGTCCATCAATCTCTAATACGACGGAATCAGGGGTGAGTCAAGGCCCCTTCTTCGGTAATGGGATACACAATGGTTGGGCCGACCATAACTCCATAAGCATTTGGACCAGATTGACTGAGAAGCCAGAAATGAACGCAAAAGGGACTCCTTTCTTGACTTTAACTAAGCAGGAGGCAAACCAATATGCGGAGCTGACGGATGTTGACTTGCTGCATAGCAAGCAGATCCCAAAAGGCTTAGAATTAAAAGATATGGAAGGAGCCTGCCTCGGGGCGAAAGGGGAAGTACAATTGGTTTATAAGATTAAAGACGAAAGTGACTCTAGGAAGGTGCTAGAATGGCAGAAGGTAGATTCTACTAAGAATTATACGACTCAATGGAAGTTGAAAGATTTAATTCCAGATACGAAATATTCGATAGAGGTTCATTCTCGAAAAGGACCAGGAGATGCGATTGGCGACAAGCTTATAGGGTCTTTTATTACACCTCCATCAAAGGAAGTCCAGAAATCCGTGGCATTTGGAATTGTCAGTTGTCATGACTACATCAGAAAAGATACGACTGACGGCCATAAGATTTACGGTGCTATGAATAATGATGATTTGGATTTCTTTGCTCATACTGGCGATATAGAATATTACGATAAGCCGAATCCTTGGGCAATGACAGAACCGATGATGTTCTTTAAGTGGGATCGCTTGTTTGCATTGCCATTACAGCGAACTTTTTATAGTAATACGACGAGTTATTTTATGAAAGATGATCATGACGTATTGCGTGATGACGCCTATCCTGGTATGACTTATGGACCTGTCACTTGGGAGCGCGGGTTAGAGATATTTGACAAGGAGCAGTTTCCATCTGCCGACATTCCTTATAAGACTGTTCGATGGGGTAAGGATCTTCAAATTTGGATTCTTGAAGGGCGTAACTTTAGAAGTAAAAATTCAGATCCTGATGGACAGGGTAAGACGATCTTAGGCAAAGAACAAAAGGAGTGGATGTATCGCACCTTAACAGCATCAGATGCTACATTCAAAGTGATAATATCTGCCAACCCAATTGTAGGTCCAGACCGACCAAAGGGTAAAACCGATAACTATTCTAACAAAGCCTTCGAGACAGAAGGAACAGAAATTAGAGAATTTCTGAATAAATATGAGAATGTATATGTAGTCAATGGAGATCGACACTGGCAGTATGTGAGTAATCATGAAGGAACGAACCTATACGAGTTCGGATGTGGTGCAGGTTCTGATTCACACGCTGAAGGATGGAAACAAGAAAATGTCCAGCCGGAGCATAAATTCCTACGTGTGAAAGGGGGTTACCTCTATAGTAAGGTTTATAACGAAGGTAATAAGGCGAAAATCAGATTTGAGCACAGAGATGTAGATGGCAATGTTGTTCATGTTGAAGAATTTGAGGGGTGAGGTGGATAAATGCGCTATTCCACTGAGTTATGCTTCATTGAAAACCAATAAACATAATGGAGATATTAACGTAATTAACAAGATTGCGGTTGATTGATTTATCTGATTTTGACTTTATTCACAAGCTTCATTGTCTACCAGAAACTGATGAATTCAATACTTTAGGTATTCCCAATAATATTGAAGAAACGAAAGCTATAATTGAACCTTGGATTGCCGCAAATAACTAAAGAAATAGTGAATTACACTCTGGCAATTGAAGATAAATTAGCTAGAGAATCGAAGTATTGGCGACAATAAAATATAGAATTCATGAAAATACTTACCGAAAATATCAAGTTAGATTTCTTTGTAATTTTATTTATAAGCAGCATAAGTTTTGCTAATGCTCAATATTATCCACATAATGATAGTAGTGACTATAGAGAGAATTACAGAGGGCAATATCATTTTAGTCCTAAATCGGAATGGATGAATGACATAAATGGTCTTGTTTATCAGGGAGGAAAATACCATATGATTTATCAATGGGGAAAAAAGATAAGACATGGAGGGTACACAACAAGTCCTGATTTATTACACTGGGAAGATAAGGGAGTTGCATTAATACCTCAAGGTTCATTTTTACCTCCTGAAGCAAAGCGCAACGTAACTGGCCACCACGTATATTCTGGAAGTGCAGTGTTGGTTTCAGGTGGAACAGCAAAAAAGATAACTGGTAATGAAAAGGAAACTATTGTTGCAATTTATACAGGTACAGGGAAAGGTACTTGTTTAGCTTGGAGCAATAATAACGGTCAAACATGGCAAAATTATAAAGGAAATCCGGTTGCAAATTTGATGGATGGCTATTCCCCCCGTGATCCTTGTGTTTTTTGGCATGACGCTACTTCAAAGTGGATAATGGCACTTTATGAAAATGGCACTACCTTTTATGGTTCCGAGGATTTAATAAACTGGGACTATTTAAGTAATGTAAAATTTGGATATGAATGTCCTGATATTTTTCAATTACCTTTAGATGGTAATGAAAATAATAAAAAATGGATATTAATGGATGCCAATGGTTCTTACTTGGTAGGGGAATTTGATGGAACAAACTTTCGGAAAGAAGAAGGTAAAGACGCTTTGATTATGGATGTTGGGCCAGACTTTTATGCCGCCCAGACTTTTCCTATGGGAAACTTGCCTAACAATGATTCCCGAATTATTCAAATAGCTTGGATGGACCACTGGAATGGTGGAATAGGTGAAAAGGGCTGGAAACGAAACGCGACTTTTCCTGTATCCCTTGGCCTCAAAACCTGGAATGGACAAAAACGAATAACCCGAATTCCAATACATGAAATTTCTACCATATATGAAACCACAAAGACTTGGGATAGTCAGATAGTAAAGCCCGAAACAAATTTGCTGGAAGGAATTCACTCAAAGAAATTCGAACTCTCCCTTGAAATTGATTTAACTGGAAGTGACGCCATGACATTTGGAATTAAGGTAGCCAACAAATTTATTGTATATGACATCCATAACAAAACCTTATTATCAAAAGAAATGATGCCAGATGATTTAAACAAAGTCAACATAAAATTATTAGTTGATTGGGGACAACTTGAAGTGTTTGGCAATAATGGTATTTTTTCATATACACAACAATTTGCTTTCTCTCCAGACCATGATACCATTGAGCTATTTACAGATGGAGATATCAAATTAATATCAATGGAATTTCATGAATTGGCAAGGACATGGTAAAGAATTGAAATGTAATATTCCCTATAAGACCTTACTTTGGGGTAAAGACTTGCAAATATGACTATTGGAAAGTCGGAATTTTAGTAGTAGGAATACAGATGCTGATGGGCCCAATAAGACGATATCGGGCAAAGAACAGAAGAAATGGATGTTTCGTACTTTGAAATCATCTGACGCGACATTCAAAGTTGTCATCTCACCCAACCCTTTGTAGGTCCAGACCGACCAATGGGTAAAGCCGATAAATTTCTACGTGTGAAATGGGGCTACCTTTATGGAACCGTTTTTTGTGAAGGTGACAAGTCTATGATCAGAGTTGAGCGCAAAGATGTAGAGGGGAAGGTGGTATAGCTTGCAATTAATTCCTTTCATATATCCTAATGCATACTCCGGGTTTAATTCTATTTTGCGATACTAAAATTCTATGAAAAATACGCACCAGTGCTCCAAATGTAACTCCTCGGATATAATCAAAGTTCCCGGTCCTGCTTCTGTTGGTTACTCCCAAAATAGAGTGCCGACGGGATTTTTTTCTTCTGGTAATGTAGACCGATATGTCTGCTTAGAATGTGGATATTCTGAAGAATGGATTACTAAAGTTGCCGATCTGCAAAAGTTGCGTAAGAAGTATGGGACTAAAGGTGGAGAGTGGGACGAGTTCGTTTAAACACGGAGTAAGCAATAAATAACTACTAAGAGTTGAAATATCTTCAACGACATTAAAAGGCTTAAAACAGAATATTTCACTATTATTGGAAGATAGTACGTTAACGTTAACGTAATCTATTGTCAAACTAAACCCAACAAGGAATCTATGAAGTCAGTTCGTATCTCTTTGAATGTATCTATTGCGCTCTGTGTAGCATTCATCTCAGTCTTTATCGCTTGTCAAAGTACGCAATCAAATACTACTGTAATAAAGGCTATAAGCAAGCAAAGTTCTAAGCCCAATGTGATCGTTATCATGGCAGATGATATGGGATGGTCAGATATCGGTTGTTACGGAAGTGAGGTGCCTACCCCTAATTTGGATCGGATGGCTTCTAATGGGATGCGCTTCACTCAGATGTATAATACGGCCAAGTGTAATACATCAAGAGCGGCTTTGCTAACAGGATTGTATGCTCAACAAACCAACTATCACCTAAGCTATAAACAGCCGATGAGCAATGCCATTACTTTAGGGGAGCTGTTCAAGATGGCAGGCTATACTACCATGTGGTCAGGAAAGCATCACAGTACCGAAAGGCCAACGACGAGAGGTTTTGATCACTACAGTGGATTATTTGAGGGCGCTTGTAATTTCTTTAATCCTGGTGCGCAAAGAGAAGGCGAGGGACAACCTGCTCAGAAGCGACCTGATAGACCTTGGGTATTGGATGGCGAATTTATTCAGCCGTATACCCCTCCGAAGGATTTCTACACTACGGATGCATTTACGGATTATGCTTTGACTTGGTTAGATGATCATCCCAAAGAAGATCCATTCTTTCTATACATGGCATATACGGCTCCTCATGATCCTTTGATGGCATGGCCAGCAGATATCGAGAAGTATAGAGGAAAATATATGGAAGGCTATGAGGCAATTAGAAAATCAAGGTTCCAAAAACAAAAAGACTTAGGATTAATAGCGCCTAACTATCCAATTTCTGAAGCAAGTTTTCAAGATTGGAATGCCCTAAGTGAAGCGGAGAAAATAGAAGAAGACCTTAAGATGGCGGTTTATGGAGCCATGATAGATAGGCTCGATCAAAATATCGGTAGATTGATGGAAAAGATTAAAGAGATGGGCGTTTCCGAGAATACGCTAATCCTTTTTCTATCTGATAATGGGGCATCCTCGGAAGTTGTAAAGCTTGAAAAAGGGAGCGGTGAGATAGGCAGTTTGACGAGATGGACTTCTCTTGGGGGAAATTGGGCGAATGTGTCAAATGTTCCTTATCGCTTATTTAAAAATTATAGCCAGGAAGGTGGGATAAAGACACCTCTGATTGCATATTGGCCTGCAGGGATAAAGGATAAAAATAGTATCTCTCATACGCCATTACATTTAGTTGATTTGATGTCGACATTTGTGGACCTTACAGGAGTAGAATATCCTCAAGAATATAATGATGAACGCATTATCCCCCAAGACGGTATCAGTTTTCTGCCAATTCTAAAAGGAAATGCTGTAAAAAGAGATCAACCGCTATTTTGGCAATGGAAGAATGGTAAGGCAATTAGAGATGGAGATTGGAAGTTGGTTTCATTGGATAATGAATGGAGACTCCATAATCTGATAAATGATCCTGTAGAAGAAATAGATTTGTCCAGTGATAACCCTGAGAAATTTGAAGAATTGAAATCTAAGTACCTCGCTTGGGAGGGGAAATTCGAAATGTAACACGCTTAATCTGGAATAAAGAAATTATAAAAATGATAAAACTAAATATGAATAGAAAGCTCGTCATCCTCTTATGCTTTTGTATGTCCTTGTTTCTTTGCTTTGCCTGCAGCACTGCACAGTCCAACAAAACTATGGATTCCAAGAAGCCACTCAAGGTACTTGTAATCACAGGACAGAATAATCACTATTGGCCAGAGAGCTCTGAAATCGTAAAGCAGATTTATAATAATAGTGAGATGTTTATCGCAGATATGGTTACCTCTCCTGCGAAAGGTGAGGATATGTCTTCTTTTCAACCGAACTTCGATAGATATGATCTCATCTGTTTAGATTATAATGGAGATCCATGGCCAGAAAGTACAAAGACCAACTTTGAGAATTTTGTAAGAGAGGGTGGTGGTTTAGTAGTATTCCATGCATCCGATAATTCATTTCCAGAATGGAAGGCATTCAATGAGATGATAGGCCTTGGTGGCTGGGGTGGGAGAACAGAAAAAGACGGCCCTTACGTGTATTGGAAAGATGGAGCCTTTATAAGAGATAATACTCCCGGTAGTGGAGGTGCCCATGGTAAGCAAGTAGAATTTGAGGTGGTAACACGAAAGGCTGATCACCCTATAATGAAAGGATTGCCAGCTTCTTGGTTGCATCCTAAAGATGAACTTTATTATAATCTAAGAGGTCCGGCAAAGAATATGGAGGTGTTGGCTACAGCTATGCAAGAAACGGCCACTAATGGTTCAGGAAGACATGAACCTATCTTATTTACGATTGAATATGGGAAAGGAAAAGTATTTCACTCTGTCCTTGGGCATGTGAAAGAAAACGCAAGCAATCCTGTTAAATGTGCAGGATTTATAACTACGCTGTTGAGAGGTTCAGAATGGGTGGTTACTGGAGAAGTGACTCAAAAGGTAAGTAGTGATATGCCAACAAGGAGTACAGTTAGAATCTGGAATGATCTAAAAGCGCCCGATCAATAGGGAAGCGATGTGTTTTAGGTAATTAGAAAAGAGAAAGAAAGTGGATGATCAGAAAAAGCATGTTAAAAAATGTTTTGGTTGTTGTGGTATTGTCAAGTATTGCATTTAAGCAATGCGCGGAAGTTGATCAATACAGAGATGAAATTTATGAAAAGCCTCTAATGAATTCAGATCCTGAGGCTCCCTCTCTTTCTCCAGAAGAGAGTATGGCGACAATCTACCTACCTACTGGATTTAATTTAGAATTGGTGGCAAGTGAGCCCATGATTGAAGAGCCGATCGATATCGCATGGGATGGAGATGGAAAGATGTATGTCGCTGAGATGTTGACCTACATGCAAGACGTGGATGGCTCTAATACCAATGAACCTTGGAGTCGCATATCAGTCTTAGAAGATACAGATGGCGATGGTAAGATGGATAAGAATACGGTCTTTATAGATAGTTTGTTACTACCAAGAGTCGTGTTACCATTAGATGATCGCGTTATAGTTCAAGAGACCTATTCCAATCATTTTTGGAGTTATCGAGATACAGATGGGGATCGAGTCGCTGATGAGAAGATTAGAATATTTGAAAACGATAAACGCTTCAAAGGAAATCTCGAGCATCAATCTGCAAACCTCACTTGGAGTATAGACAATTGGATGTATCTCAGTAAGGATGCGTTTCGATATCGCTGGGAGAAAGATCAATTAAGGATAGATACTATGTTAGATGCCCCACAAGGGCAATACGGATTGACGCAGGATGAAGTTGGAAGATTGTTTTATTCCAGAGCTGGAGGAGAAGTGGTTGCATTGGGATTCCAACAGCATCCTACATATGGCCTATTAGAGATGGAAGGAAGATGGCCAGAGGATTTTGAAGAGCCTTGGCCGATTATAGGTACTCCAGATGTACAGGGTGGAGTAAAAAGATTGAGACCTAATAAGACATTGAATAAATTTACGGGTGTCAGTGGCCAGGAGATTTTCCTTGGAGATAAACTACCGATGTATGGGGATTTTTTTGTTCCCGAGCCTGTAGGAAGGTTGATCCGAAGAGCGAAGGTTTCTAATGTTGATGGTCAAATTGTTCTTACGAATCCATATGATAAGACAGAATTCATGGCTTCTACAGACCCTAATTTCCGGCCTGTAAGAGCAGCAACCGGTCCAGATGGTACTCTTTATATTGTGGATATGTATCGTGGTATCATCCAAGAAGGCAATTGGACCAGAGAAGGAAGTTTTCTAAGGCCAGAAGTTATAAGAAGAAAACTTGATGAGAATATTGGAAAGGGAAGAATATATAGAGTCGTTCATGAGGGTATGAAACCGACCAAAAATATTCCACTTTTAGAAAAGAGTTCGGAAGAATTGATTCCATTTTTGGGCCATCCCAATGGGTGGTATCGGATGACAGCTCAGAAATTATTAGTGCTGAGGGAAGATGCTTCTGTTACTAAGTCACTTAAGGACATATTATCATTAAGAGAAGTAGGTATCAAAAAGAATGGAATAAAAGACAAAGGGATTTTTAGATTACATGCATTATGGACTTTAGAAGGATTGAAGCAACTTGATAAAGAGACACTATTACAAGCTTTCAAAGATGAAGACCCAAGAGTTAGAAGTGCCGCTATTAGAATTAGTGAAACTTACCTTAAGAAAGGCGATGTAGATTATTTCAATGCCATGAAAGCCTTAAAAGAAGATCCAAGCGTTGATGTAGCTATTCAGCTTGTCCTTTCTTCCAGATCTTATAAAGACAAAGATGCAAGCAAGGCGCTTCTGGAGACTATTTCTACGTTATACCCTGATAATGAGGTTATACAAGCGTCAGCAATTAATGTTCCCTTGGAAATTGAAAAGGTGAAAAAGAAAATCGCATTATTTGATACTGGAACGCGGAGC
>JBLIDB010000060.1:0-22298 GCA_047634015.1 Saprospiraceae bacterium | reverse complement strand
CATTTCTTCCGGGCTGTTACAAGATACGCCGAGCTTCAAACCACTGAGATTTAGATAATGATAGATAGTAAAAAGATAGGATTAATAATTGGCCCACTTCTCTTTGGGTTAATATTACTTTTCTTTAGACCTGAAGGTTTAGGATATGCTGGGGTAGCAATACTTGCGAGCACAGTTTGGATTGCGATATGGTGGATTACGGAATGTATCCCATTAGCAGTTACATCTTTACTTCCTATTGTTTTATTTCCTATAACAGAAGGATTAGCCCTTACCGAAACCACATCTTCCTATGGGCATAAATATGTATTTCTTTATATAGGCGGATTTATTCTGGCAATAGCTATAGAGCGATGGAATTTACATAGACGCATCTCATTGATGATTATCAGTCTTATAGGCACCAATCTTAAGCGTGTCATATTGGGCTTCATGGTCGCCACCGGATTTATGTCTATGTGGATTTCTAATACGGCCACTTCAGTCATGATGCTCCCTATAGGAATGGCTATTGTCGCTCAATTCAAAGATCATCCCGATACTCCCGAAGATGAGCATGCCACTTTTGGAAAAGCATTAATGCTTGCCATTGCATACAGTGCATCCATCGGAGGAATGGCCACATTAATAGGAACGCCACCAAATCTTGTTCTGGCGGCTATGATCCAAGAAATATACGGAGTTGAAATCCAATTTGCACAATGGTTCATGTTTGGGCTTCCGATATCTATAGGTTTAATATTCATATGCTGGAAGTATCTGACTTCCTATGCTTTTTCTTTTCCTCAAGATTCCTTTCCGGGTGGCAAAGAAGAAATTAAAAGACAGCTTGATGACTTAGGACCAATGAAGTATGAAGAGAAAGCTGTTTTGACTGTCTTTTGCATGACGGCATTGGCATGGATGGGTAGATCCTTCTTAAATCAATTCATCCCAACTTTAGACGATACTATTATTGCTATAATCGCTGCCGTTTCACTTTTTCTTATACCCGCAGCGCAATCAATAAAAAGAGCCCTCATTACATGGGAGGAAGCAGTCAAATTACCTTGGGGGATATTACTTCTCTTCGGTGGTGGATTAGCCCTCGCTCAAGGATTCAAAGGCACAGGGCTCGCAGAATTCTTAGGAGGCAAACTTACTCTATTAGAAGGGGCATCCCTAATTGTAGTGCTCTTTGCCATTATCGCATCGGTTAACTTTTTAACAGAATTGACATCCAATCTCGCCACAACAGCTATGGTACTTCCGATACTTGCTCCACTGGCATTAGCAATTGACGTACATCCATTCATACTGATGGTTGGTGCAGCTGTCGCCGCATCTTGTGCCTTCATGCTTCCTGTAGCAACACCGCCCAATGCTGTTGTATTTGGATCGGGATATTTAAAAATCCCAGATATGGTAAGAGTGGGATTCGCGATGAATGTCGTCTCGATAATCTGCCTAACATTAATAGTCTATTATGTGCTCCCATTATTATGGGGGTTCGACAGTAGTACGTTTCCAGACATACTAAAAAGATAACATAAAAAAGTGATTTAAAATTAACCCTTCGATGCAAGCATCGAGGAATTCTATTGATTAAAGCCTGAATTCATGAAATCCGTAGTTAGAATTTACATTTTCTTATTCCTTCTCATACCATTCTGCGGCTTTGGCCAGGACGAAGAGATTAATGTGCTATTTGTTGGCAATAGCTTTACTTATTTTTGGAATGTTCCTCAGCTCGTGCAATCCATGGCTCAATCCCAAGATGTAGCTATTGTAACTAGGCAATCGACCGCTGGCGGCGCTACATGGGAAGAGCATTGGACCGGAAAGAAAAATCTCAATACAAAGTCAAAAATCGCAGAAGGAGATTGGGATTACGTAGTGCTTCAAAACCATAGCACCAGCTCTATAGATAATCTTGAACGATTTCAAAAATATGGAAAGGAGTTCAACCAATTGATTAGAGCTAATGGTGCCGAGCCGATGTTATATATGACGTGGGCCTATAAATCGAATCCTCTGATGCAGCCTGCCATCACCAAAGCATATACAGACCTCGGTGAGGAAATAATGGCCGAAATAGTCCCCGTTGGGCCTGTATTCGAAAAGCTGCGACAACTACGCCCAGATATTGATCTCTTCTTTGATGATAAGCACCAGACGGAGTATGGTTCATATGTAATTGCGCTGTGCTTTTATAAAAAGCTAAGTGGCAAGTCGGTATTGAGTATTCCGAGTAGGCTTTCCTCTTTCGATAAAACTGGTGAGTTGACCCATTTAATCTTTATACCTGAAGCTGAAGCCAAGTTCTTAAGACAGTTGGTCGAAGAATTTGAATTCTAACCAAAACAATTATTATTATAAATATTTATCAACTATATATATATAATTTTACGATCTCTAATTTAAACTATCACATTATGAAACAATTATTTTTTCTAATTAGCCTTTTACTTCTGGCGAGCACCTCGAGTGCGCAACAGGCAGTAAAAGGCTTAGTTGTCGATGGTGAAGGTGAAAGCCTCATCGGAGTCAATATTCTCGAACTTGGTACCGCGAATGGTACAATTACCGATATTGATGGCACCTATTCTCTAACGGTCCAAGAAGGAGCGTCTCTTGTATTTAGTTTTACAGGAATGGAGACTATGACAGAAGTTGTAGGCAGCAGAAGCACAATTGATGTAACGTTGGAATCCTCATCTGAATTACTGGATGAAGTTGTTGTAACGGCATTGGGATTCACTCAGCGTAAGGATGAAACCGGCTCAACAGTGGTCTCTGTAGCTCCCGAAAACATCAAACGCTCAGGAGAAGCTAATCTGCTCAATTCCTTAGGGGCAAAAGCTTCTAATGTTCAGATCAACAGAGCAAATGGTGATCCAGGTGCTGGTTCCTCAATTAAAATTCGAGGTGCAAATACAATAACAGGATCTTCGTCTCCACTTATTATTCTCGATGGAATTCCAATTAGCAATGCTACGAATTATAGTGGAATTGGTAGAGGAGGTGGAAGCTTCGGAGGTACATCTCAACAATCAAGACTGAATGATATTAATGCCAATGATATAGAAAGTGTTCAAATCTTGAAAGGAGCCTCAGCTGCTGCCTTATGGGGTTCCAGAGCAGCCAACGGTGTACTTGTCATCACTACCAAAAGTGGTAAATCAGGAAAGCCAAAAATATCTTGGAAATCTACTTTGTCAATTGATGAAGTGAATCAACGATACGAATTACAAAATGTCTGGGGACAAGGAAGAAGTGGAAGTTACAGTCCTACGAGAGCGGAATCATGGGGAGATTATATTCCAGATAGATCTGGGAGTGCAGATGTTGTTGATCAAAGCGGGCAATATTTTGAGGCCGAAGACGGTACACTTTATTATCCAATAGATGAGAAGAACTCTACGGAGACTTTTTTAGAATCTAACTGGGATGCCGTCTTTCAAAAAGGAGGATATTTTCAAAATGACCTCTCAATAAGCGGAGGAAATGATAAGTCGAATTTCTTCTTTAGTTTGGGACGCATTGATCAAGAAGGTATTATTAAGAATTCTGATTACGATCGAACGAACCTTCGATTAAATAACAAATACTTTTTTACGGATTGGTTAAATATCTCTTCCAAGGCAAGTTTCACACATACTAAATCAAATCGTATCCAACAGAATTCTAATACTGCCGGATTATTATTGGGCTTATTAAGAACTCCTGTGGATTTTGACAATAGAGATTATAAGGGATCGTACTTTTCAAGTTCTGGGCTTGAAACTGTTAATAGACAACGATCTTACAGAAGATATCTAGGTAACAATGTAAACCCTACTTATAACAATCCACTCTGGACTTCCTTCGAACAAGAATCCTCCACGGCTGTAGATAGATTTATCTTCGCTCCTGAAATCAATATTCTTCCTACTGACTTCTTGCAAGTAACTCTTAGAGGAGGAGTAGATACATATGTAGATAGGCGCTTATATTTCTTCCCTATTGGATCTGCTGGTGGTGGATCTTCGGGATCTTTCTCAGAAGATGTAATAAGAAACCAAGAAGTAAACTTTGATGCGATTACGAGAGCCAATTTTAGTCTTACAGATGATATAGGATTAGTGGCAACTGTAGGTTGGAACTTCAATGATCGTAGATACCAACGTAACTCTGCTGGAATTGAGCGTTTCCAAGTAAATATATCCAAGCAGACTTTTGATCTCAATGAGGCACAAGATGCTTCTTTGGCCCAAAGGGTAAAAACGAATAGAAGAACAAACAGGGCTTATGGGTCGCTAAGCTTTGATGTATTCGATCAGGTATTTGTGAACATGGGTGGAGCCGCAGAAGCCGCTTCTACTGCTAACAAAACATTCTTCTATCCATCTACTGATGTCGCATGGCAATTCACTGAGACATTAAATATGAATAAAGATGGAGCACTCTCTTTTGGTAAGATGCGGGCATCGTGGGGGAAAGTAGGTATTGCCCCTCCAGCACATGCTTCACAAACTTTAGCTGAAGGTGGCTTTGAATATTCCACTTATAGTGATCCATTAAATATTGGATTGTTTGGAGGTGGATTTAGATTGGATAATAATCAAGGAAATCCATTTTTAGTTCCGGAGATTAAAACGGAATGGGAGATTGGCTTTGATCTAAGATTCTTCCATGATAAATTGTCATGGAATATGACATATTATCAAAATGAAATCAAGGATGTTATTATTCCATTGGAATTAGCGCCTTCATTTGGCTATAGTAGCATAAGATCCAATGCTGCTGATATGCAAAATAAGGGTTTTGAAATAGATTTAGACTATTCTATACTGAAGAAACAGGATTGGGATTTAGCTATCTATGGTAACTGGGCCACGAATAAGAATCTTGTGACGGAACTTAGAGGAGCGGAGACAATTGATCTTTCCGGCGGATCTGTAAGCTCCAGGGCTATAAAAGGATATCCATTAGGAGCACTTTATGGTACAGGTTCGCAAACCAATGCCGACGGAAGTTTTATTATTGATGAAGACCGTCCTGGTTTTCCCAAATTAACCGCAAGCCCAATAATTCTTGGAGATCCTAATCCAGATTGGAGAGGAGGTCTTGGAATTCGTGTAGGTTATAAGGGTTTCCAAATAAATGCCCTTGTTGAGCATTCTCAAGGTGGAGAATTCTCCCCTCGGACACTTCATGTCTTGAATAGATTTGGGACCACCTTAGAAACTGCAAATAGAATAACACTTACGGAAGACTTAAAGAATTATGCTGGAAACACTATTGCGGCAGGAACGACCGTAAGAGGAAATATTCAAAATTTTGGTGCCGGAGATGTCTTACTTGATGAGTCATGGTACAGAACTGGAATTGGTGGGGGATTCGGAGATGCTCAAGCATATAATTTCAATACGAAAAGCGCGACTTTTACTAGATTTAGAGAGATGACGCTTACCTATAGTCTTGCTGGAGATTGGTTAGAACAGAAGACCAAAATAGGCTCTGTTGATTTTGCTTTTTCTGGAAGGAACCTGATTCTATGGGATGATATTCCAGGAATAGATCCAGAAATCAATCAAACAGGAGTTGGAAATGGAGCTGGGTTAGACTATTTCACCAATCCAAGTACTCGATCATTCGTCTTTTCGATGACTGTGAATTACTAATTAAGAAAAAAGAGAAAAATGAAAAATATATTAAAAGGACTTTTACTAGCATTCACATTGATACTAGGCTCATGTCAAGGACTCGTAGAAGATATTGATGTAGATCCAAATGGCATTACAATATCTGATGTAGATCCTCAATTATTTCTAACTGGGGCATTACTGGGTAATACTTTGGCTCAAGCCGGACATGCCAATAGAATCGTCGGGATGTGGAGTGGACAACTGACAGGATTCGCCGCAGTATACGGTAATGCATATGGCTATAATATCTCCACTGCTGAAGCAAACTCTACATGGAGAAGAGTATATATTAGTGTCATACCACAAGTGCGACATATTATTGCTAATAAGCCAAATGATGCCCTATTGCAAGGGATTTCAAAAGTTATTGAAGCTCATGCGGTCGGGACTGCAGCTTCTTTATGCGGAGATGTACCGTACTCAGAAGTCAATCTTATAGATATCGATGACCCCAAGTTTGATGGGCAAATATCCGTGATGGAAGCGGCAAGCATCAAATTGGATGAAGCGATATCAAACTTAAGTAGCGCAAGCTCTAGAGCTATCGCCGAAGACATTTTTTATAGAGGTGATGCATCGAAGTGGATAGAAGCCGCGTATACTCTGAAGGCAAGATATGCCATGCACCGAAAAGATTATGCAGGTGCACTTGCTGCTGCACAAAATGGAATTTCAAGTGCGGCAAATACAATGAAGTATAGCCCTGTTGGGTCAGACGGTACAATTGGTGATAAGAATCTTTTCTTTGAAATTATCGCTGGCTCTCGAGCAGGAGATATTGGATCTCGCGAAAGTTATCTTTCTAAATTGATCAATCCATCAGCGAGTGAATATAGGGGAAATGCAAAAACAGATGAGACTGCAAGAAGTGCCTACTATACAATTGATGATAACATTGCGAATAATAATCAAGGGATCATTAATCAGTTTGAACCACAACAATTGGTTAGTTATGAAGAAAATCAACTGATTCTTGCTGAAGCTGGAGCAAGAACTTCAGGATTTGACGCAGGTTTACAAAGGTTGAATGAATTTAGAACATGGCTGAATGAAGGAGGCAGAATAAATGACAACTTCTCGGATTTGGCATTTACTTATGAAGCTTATGACGCTGCAGACTTTGATGCCGGTGGGATTGAAAATGTAGATGGAATTGATCCTTTACGTGCATTGATTAGAGAGATCGTAGAGGAGCGCTATGTATCTGGATTTGGTCAATTTATGCCTTTCGATGATGCCAGGAGATTGAGATCTTCTGATAGTGATGTTATAGTACCATTTCCTTTGAATACGGCAACGGCTTCAGGTCATCCTGAGAGGTTTCCATATGCTGATGATGAATTGAATGCTAATTCAAACGCACCAGGCGAGGATCCTGGCATATTCACCAAGACACCGGTGAATCAATAGATTGATTTCGATTTAATAATTTAAGAAGAGCGGCTATATGCCGCTCTTCTTTTTTCCAATCTTTAAAATCTTGAAAAGAAATCTACTCCTCCTTTTCCTATTCATAAATCATCTATTACTATCTGCCCAAATAGACGATATTTCACATACTTTCTTTAGCATAAACAAAGAAGGTCATGAAATAAGTATTCCATATTCTTCTAATTTCGATATTGATGAAGATCTCGCACAAATTGAAAAGTGCATTATTGTAGTTCATGGTACAAATCGAAACTCAATCGATTATTATGACAACATGATATCTGCGTTATCACAGCGACCAGAGTTAACAGAAAAGACGCTCGTAATCTCTCCCCAATTCTTAACAGAAGAAGATGTTGACGCATTTTCTATAGCTGACAATTTTCCCTATTGGTCTTCCGATGGCTGGAAAGTAGGTGCCAATTCTAAAAATAATGCTTCCAATCCTCGAGATTTTAGAATCTCCTCTTATGAATTATTAGATAGCCTCATTGACCATTTGGCAAGACAGTTTTCAAATCTCAACACTTTAGTGTTTACAGGACATTCTGCAGGAGGTCAATTGACAAATCGGTATACGGCCTCCTCTCCTATCTTCAAATCACTTTGTAGTGACCATAATATAAGTTCTAAGAGTATTATCGCTAATCCTGGATCCTACGTCTACATGAGTCCACTACGAAGAGTAAGCGGCACTGTAGATCAGTTTGAGACTCCTTCTGGATGTGCAGAATACAATGAGTACAGCTATGGCTTAGAAGACTTATACGCTTATCATTCAATGGCAGGGGCCAATCAAATCAAAGAGTGGTATGGTTCCAGAGAAGTTGTTTATATGAATGGATCAAATGATAATGATCCTAATGCCTCTACCCTTCCAAGATCTTGCCGCGCGATGCTCTTGGGTAACCATAGATTAGAAAGAGGAGAAATTTACTACAATCATATTCTGGATACTTATGGAGCGGATATCGCTCCTTTACATCGTAGATATATTATAGAAGGTGTTGGTCATAACAATTTTGACATGTATCATTCTGAGCAGGGCTTGTCGGAACTTTTCGATATTGCTCCGATGAATAATTGTAGTGATATAAATACCGCGACAGCTGATATCCCAAGTATCGATGTAAGCCTTTATCCCAACCCTACCACGCATTCTGTTATTCTTAGAATGGATGAAAATTTGAGGGCTCCAATCTTAGTACGCATGACTTCAATGTCTGGAGTCGAACTCTGGCGTCAATCATCAATTCTCTCCAGCGAAGTATTAATTCCTATGGAAGAATGGCCAGTTGGTATGTACTTATTACATATTAAGTACAGTGTAGGAAGTGTTCTTTACAAAATAATAAAGCAGTAGTTCCGATTTTCAACTACTCCTAAAACCCAAACCAAGAAGTAGATTTTCTTCTCCTTCTTGTAGTTTTCACTCCAAGGACTCCAAGAAGACCTCTTGTAAGTTCGCGAGCTACAGTCCTTCCGATCTGGCGTGTAGTAGTGCTATTGAGCACTTTCTCAAACTGAGACTTCTCAGCTCGCTTTCTACGAGGAGCGCCTCTTTGTGTCATTTCTTCTTCATGTGCTTCCGAGCGGGCATCATCTATTTTAGCAGAGAGAATCTCATAAGCACTTTCACGATCGATTTCTTCATTATACTTTTCTATGATATCAGATTTCTTAATGATGGCATTGATCTCCTTATCAGATAATATGTCCATTCGAGATTGAGGAGCACGGAGGTAAGTATGTACAAGCGGTGTAGGCCTTCCTTTCTCCTCTAAGGCTGTTATGAATGCCTCTCCAATTCCTAACTCTGTGATCAACTGTTCTACATTATAGAAATCCGAAAGTGGGTAATTCTGAGCGGCAAGTTTAATGGCCTTTCGGTCCTTAGCAGTAAATGCTCTCAGCGCATGTTGCACCTTGAGTCCCAATTGCCCTAAGACATCTTCAGGAACATCCGCAGGATTCTGTGTTATGAAAAATATGCCCACGCCTTTAGAGCGAATGAGTTTTATAATCGTTTCTATCTGATTTAATAAGACATCAGAAGCTTCATCAAATACAAGATGTGCCTCATCTATAAAAAGACATAATTTGGGTTTCTCAGAATCTCCTTCTTCTGGAAAAGTGGAATAAATCTCTGCTAACAGTTGCAACATGAATGTTGAAAACAGAAGTGGCTTATCTTGAATATCAGTAACCCGGAGAATAGATATGATTCCCTTCCCGTTCTCATTGATTCGCATAAGGTCCTTAGGATCGAAAGAACGCTCTCCAAAGAATATCTCTGCTCCTTGCTGCTCTAAGCCTACAATCTTTCTAATTATAGTTCCTACAGAAGTACTTGACATACGACCGTATTCTTCTTGGACCTCTGCTTTCCCTTCTCCCGTGCAATAGTTCAATACTTTCTTAAGATCATCCAAATCCAGAAGTGGCAAGTCTCTATCTTCACAAAACTTAAACACTACAGATAGAATTCCTTCTTGAGTATCACTTAAATTTAGAATCTTCGCTAACAAGAGCGGACCAAATTCTGCCACTGTGGCACGTAGTCGAGCTCCTTTCTCTTCGGAAAGACTTAAAAACTCTACAGGAGAGGAATCTGGTAAAAACGGGTAGCCTATCAGATCATGTCTCTCATCTATTTTAGGATGACCGTCACTGGCCACAGCAAGTCCACTAAGATCCCCTTTGATATCCATGACTAGAGATGGGACACCATTAGCAGATAATTGCTCGACTAGAATTTGCAAAGTCTTCGTCTTGCCAGTTCCTGTAGCACCTGCTATTAAGCCATGTCTATTAAGCGTTTTGAGCGGAATTCTAACGAAATGCTCAGTCGCCACTTGTTCTTGAAATTTCCCCGCCCCCATTATTATAGAAGGACCTTTAAAGGTATATCCTTCGTCAAGCATACTTATAAATGACTCCTGATTGCTCATATTCTAATTTTGATTATTCCAACTATTTGTTCTATTCTGATATCTTTTATTACTTACTTTCCATGCGCGAATATCAACTTCTCTTTCTAATTTATCTTCCAATAAATCTGTAAGCAAATTTGAAAAAAAATCCAATCCTGTTAGGCGCTCTACCTCGTCAATCGACACTGCAAAGTCCATTATTGGGCGGCTACTTCTCTCATTTTCCATGATAAATGCAATCCCTTTTTGATCACGTCCATCTATATCCAGAATTACTTTATAATGTGATTTAGGCACTCCTACTTTAGACTTCTTCCCTATGTACTGCGTCACATCATTAAGTATCGGGCCGGTCACAATATACAACGTGTTCTCTTTATAAGCCCAGTCCCTTACACACTCCTCCAACTCTCGCCATATTCCTCCATTGAATGGGATCTTCTGAGGACTCATATTGCTCATAAAAAAAGACTCTTGCATAGACACTTTGTTCTGTGCCATATCTCCTGCGGGGGCCATGTGACCGCGGGAATATCCACTGCGGCTATAGTCGCTATGAGCCGCAGATTGTGTGCTGACCATTGGGTCTTGCTTGAATCGATCCGCTCTCGGCACATTGGGGATTTTGAGATTTGCCTTCGTAAGCTTATAACTCACCCAAGCTGCTTGTTCATATTGCTCATCATAGCCCAGTGTATAATATTGATGAGTTACTACTTCTGACCGATTGTTGCCTGGTATTAGCTCTGACTCAACACCTCCTGAAGATACGGGACTACTTGGAATTACAATGATACTTCCATCTTGGGAATTTGTATCTGTATTATTTACCATGCGATAGAACATCACAAATAGGATACTCAGTATCGCAAACATAGTAAAGACTCTTAAGGCCAACCCAACAAAAGGGCGCTTAGAAGTATTATGATTGGTTTTTAATTTTGCCATTGTTTGAGGCCTTAGATTATTTATTTAGAGAACCCCTGCCTATTCCAAAGTCTCGATTATGGCACCAATTCATTAAAATGTTCATTTTTACACTAATTTCAACCCACTAGCTAAAACTATAGTTCATTGAAGTGATTTAGGAAATGGGCTGATTGCAAAGTTATAAATACTCAATGGCTTCATCTCTAATGAGATACATATTATGTTTGCTCTGTACGTGTCAGCTCTCGATATCGTGGTGCCAATTCGACCAATCGCTCAACACGGCGCGTAATATTGCTTCTGGTGGGCAAGACTTTCTCTTACTATCTCCTGAAGCGCTATATAGTAATCCTGCGGCATTAATTAACGGAGAAGCTTCCATCTCGGGAGTGCTTAACTATGCCAATCGATACGGTACGGATATTAGAAGTGCGAGTGCTGGCATAAGTTGGCAAAATGATATTCAAGGAGGAGGGTTACTCATAGGTAACTATGGCATCTCAGGCTTTCGCCAAAATCAGGTAAGCGCAGCTTTTGCGAGGAAATTAGCTAAAGACACGAGATTGGGTATTCAGGTCAACTATTTTAATCTTCAAATAGAAGAGCGCGGCTCACAATCCAATCTGGATCTTAGTCTTGGTATTCAGCATGATTTTTCAGATAAGATCTCATCAGGATTTTATATCGTGAATCCATTTGCGGCTGCCACCGATAATCAGATACAAGGGGGAACAGGATTAAGTGTTTTGGGTCATATCTCTGATGCTTTGTCTGTGTACTCTTCTTTATATAGAGATTGGGGTGGCAATCTTGACTTTCGCCCTGGCATTCAATACGAACTTATGGATCAGATAGACATTATTTGGTCTTTCAGTACAGAAGGTGTTGCTATGAATTTTGGTACGGATATATCTCTATCTCGGAATTGGTCGGTATTTCTCGCTTATAGCACTCATCAATTTCTCGGTAACACTTTGTCATTCAGTACCGCGTATATTTTTAATTGAAGTGATTTATGAATGGAGAGCTAAATCGAGCTTGAAGGTTTCATGTATTATTGACAAAACTCAGGCTATGGCACGAAAAACAGCTGCAATTCAATGCTGACAATGCGTTGTGCGGAAATAGTCATTGTGTTTTTAATTCACTTCAATATCAATGATCCATGTTTTTCCTTCCACCCATGAGCCAATTTAATCATTTCGCTATAGCTCACGAGTCCTTCTTTGATACCATGAGATTTGAGATAATTGTCATAAATAAGGTTTCTTAGTTTGGGCATGATATCAGGATAGCGGTCCGTATACTCGATCATCTCTTTATAATCTCTCATTACCTCCGCGTTAACTATGGGTTCTACAGATTTCCATCGATCCCTATCCGCTCGATAAGCATTAGATCGCAGATATCTCCAGTAGGCCATATACCCAGAATATCTAATGATTGGATCTTTGCTATTGATGCTTCCTATTAAAGCCAAGAAATTACATACATCCTCCCCTGTCCAACCATAACCATGGGACATCTCATGCATCATAGTGAATGGATGGGTGATCGGATGAAGGCCAGGATCTATGTGCCCTTCACCAACAAATGGAAGATAAACCCCGGCAGTACTTATATGAAGGAGGCTTCCTTTCGGATATAACTTCCGAATACGGACGCGACCTTTATCATTCAAATTTAAAGCTCTATAAGAAACCAATAACTCCTCTCTAAGACTAGGCTGATCAACTTCATATGCCGCCCACTTCAACGTATCAGGTAACGCCGCGCGAAGACTCATTAAACTATCCGAAACCTCTCGATAAGCCTGGTAAACATCTTCCTCATCGATACTAACCTGTTGCAATCCTAAGGTCTGACGAATATCAATTCGCTTATAATTAAATGCCCACATCCAATAGAATGCGATCACTAAACAACATACAGATAAGAGCAGTCGATTGATAAGCCGTTGAAATTTCCTCTTTCGCGTTCGCTCAGAAAAAAATGGCTTTAACAAATACCAAAGCAAAAACCCTAGCAATAAGTAGATCAGAGGAATTGGCGAGAAACCTAAGGTGTAATCCCACAGGATTCTAAATCCTCTGAAAATCCCTTGACTATAATACGCCTCAACGAACTCCGAGTTATAAGGTAGCATAGCATTAAGAATCAAAGTCAACACCATTGATACCATTATCCAAAACCACCCTTTCCTTAGCCAGCCTTCTATCATTGCCATAAATATCCGAATCTCCTCGCTTAATTAATTAGGAAGTCCTTGCCTAACATGTAATTCCATTCTCTTATTGCTTTATTAAGAGTTCCTTGGGACTAATAATATTGCTCAAAAAGTAGTCTAAAAGACCTTTGTCAATAAAAAACCTATCTAAGCAACTTTTTTTCTTCCTCTCATGTTCTACCTTTGGTTCGTCTCGTGCTTTTGCCAAATTGCATGATGCGGATTTAATTCTCGAACATAAAAAAGAAATAAAGAATGGCTTTTGAATTCACAGATGCAAATTTTAAAGAAACTGCCTTAGACACAGAAGGCGTTGCTGTTGTAGACTTTTGGGCAGAATGGTGTGGACCTTGTAGATTAGTAGGACCCGTAATTGATGACTTGTCAAAAGAGTACGAAGGCAAAGCGCTAATCGGAAAGGTTAATGTAGATAACAACAGAGAAATCTCCATGAAGTACGGTGTGAGAAGTATTCCTACTATCCTATTCCTTAAAAACGGAGAAGTAGTTGATAAGCATGTTGGAACTGCTACAAAGGCAACTTTGGCAGAAAAAATAGATGCTTTACTATAAGCATAATAATAAATAAGAGAAATATGAAGCCCTCCGCTCACAATGAGTAGAGGGCTTTTCTCATTCTATTACAGTAATTTCTAAGCAGAAAGAGTAAGTTTATACCATGAGTTTTTTTGATGTATATGACCTGAAGAGAATTGAGAATCTTGAGCTTCTTGCCAAGAAGGTCGTAGAAGGGTTCATTATTGGATTACACAAGAGTCCGTTTCATGGATTCTCAGTGGAGTTTGCAGAACATAGACCTTATAATCCTGGAGAAGGCACTAAAAATCTGGACTGGAAAGTCTATGCCAGAACAGATAAGCTATTTGTTAAAAAGTATGAAGAGGAGACCAACTTAAGATGTCATATCGTGCTCGATACATCTTCTTCTATGTACTTCCCCAAAGATCTAAAAATCAAAGATCTTTCTTTTAATAAATTACAATTCAGTGCGCTTGCAGCGGCATCGCTCATGAACCTGTTGAAGAAGCAAAGAGATGCTTTCGGACTCTCCCTTTTCGGAACCGAACTTGATATGCATACTCCAGCGAGATCTAGTAGTACCCACTATAAGTTGCTTTTGGGCTATCTCGAGCAGGTCGTACAAAATAACGTTCTAAATAAGAGAACCAGTACCGCCAAAGTACTGCACCAAGTTGCAGAAAGAATTCACAAAAGATCCTTAGTGATGATCTTCTCTGATTTTTTTGATGAGCAGGATAATACTGAAGAATTATTTGCAGCACTTCAACACCTCAATTATAATAAGCATGAAGTAGTCGTTTTCCATGTGGTTGATAAGCCATTGGAGATGGAATTTGATTTTGAAAATAGACCGCATCTATTTATAGATCTGGAAAGTGGAGAAGAAGTAAGAGTACAATCAAATGAAATTAAATCTGCATACATTGAAAAGGTTAATGAACGTCAAGAGCGTATAAAACAAAAGTGTCTTCAATATAAAATCGATTACGTAGAAACGGATATTAGAAAAGGATACTACCCTATCCTCCGTAAATATCTTGTTAAAAGACAAAAAATAAGCAAATAGAAA
Organism: Saprospiraceae bacterium; assembly: GCA_047634015.1. Taxonomy (GTDB): domain Bacteria; phylum Bacteroidota; class Bacteroidia; order Chitinophagales; family Saprospiraceae; genus JAJRXG01. The sequence continues at coordinate 7,496 of JBLIDB010000060.1, read as the reverse complement.
AACATGAATCTTTCTGATATCTCAACTCGTCCTCCTAAAGGAATTAATAAAGCTGCCACTAAGAAGAAAACTGATAACCTGGCGAGAAAAATTGCTGAAATACAACATCTGTTATATGCAGAGGGTAAGAAATCTGTTCTAATAGTCTTCCAAGGAATGGACTCAAGTGGTAAAGATGGTGCTACAAAAAAAGTATTCAAATATTGCTCTCCATCGGCTATAAGTGCGTTCCCTTTCAAAAAACCTACAGAAGAGGAATTTGGACATGACTTCTTATGGCGAGTGCATAAACTTGCCCCGCAGAAAGGTCAAATGGTAATATTCAATAGGTCTCACTATGAAGATATTCTTGTTCAAAGAGTCCATAAATGGATTGATGAAGATCGTGTAAAAATGAGAATTGAAGCCATCAATGCATGGGAGACACTTCTAATAAAAGATAACAATACTACGATTATAAAATTCTATATGCATCTCTCTCCAGAGCGTCAAAAAGAGAAATTGCAAGAACGTATTGATGATCCCTCTAAAAACTGGAAACACAATCCTGGCGATTGGGAAGAGAGAAAACTATGGGATCAATATCAAAAATGCTACGAAGATGTAATTGAAAGTTGTAACGCAGCACCTTGGACTATAGCTCCTGTAGATTCAAGATGGTATCGCGATTATTTTATCGCTAAGCATGTGCACGCTATACTTAGCAAGCTGGAAATAACACTTCCCACCTTAGAGAAATAGAAATATGGAAAAAGTGCGCCTCGACAAATGGCTATGGAGCGTCCGGATTTTCAAAACAAGAAGCGTTGCGGCGGAAGCCTGTAAATCAGGAAGTGTAAAGAATCACAAGAAGTCCCTCAAGCCTTCATTCATCGTCTCTCCTGATGACCTCCTCTTTGTAAAGAAGAACGGGTTTCTATTGCAATATCAAGTAGTAAAAACAATTACAAAAAGAGTCAGTGCTCCTCTGGCTCAAGAATGTTTCATAGACCTTACCCCTGCCGAAGAGTTAAACAAATACAAAGATTGGTTCGTCGGCAAAGCTCGACCTGAAATACGTGAAAAAGGTGCCGGTCGTCCTACGAAGCGTGAAAGACGTGAAATAGATGGTTATAAGGATCTGTTTTTAGAGGAAGAATAGAATCTAATCCTTTTCCTAAAAGTTCATTTCTAAGTTATTATTCAATTCTTAACTCGGCACATTAATCGTTCCTATTAAGTTTGCCAGATTCCGAGATTGCGCCCCACCTCTTTGCTCAATAGTGATCGCATAGGTAGCTGTACCATCTTCAATATCAACGGGAATAAATAACCCTTCATCACCTTGGAATACTGTAAGCGGAATCGGATCTTGACCTGCCTTTAGAGACCATAATTGGTAACTCTCTTGGGCACTAATGGGTGGTATGTTCTTAAGCTGTATGAAGTTTCGCTTACTATTCTCGTTGTAGAGTAAAAACAAATCCGTCTGATCAAATTTCTCTGTAGCACTAAATGCAAGCACTTCATTATCCTGATCTTGCAATTGTTCCATCAAGGCATATTGAATCACATTCGCTTGTCGAATTGAGTCACTTTCATTCTGAGAAGCAGCATATTCCGCACTCATAGCATCATAATTATTATTTGTCGTCCAGTAAAGGATGCCCAAAATTCCAACCAATACCGCAAGTAGATATGTAAGCCATTTTGGAATTCCAGTAGATGTAGGAAGTGAAGAAGATTTCGCCGCTGATTTTACACCAACTTTCCTCATAATGACGTTCTTTAGCTGAACCGAAGGCTCCATTTTATGGATTTCTGCATATACTTCTACCGCTCCTCCAATCTCATAGAGATCTACTTTGAGTTCCGGAAAATCCAACAATCCTTGTTCCACCGTTTTTACTTCTTCGGCCGTTGCTCCTCCGATCACGTATAATTCCAATAGTCCCGATGCTCTTAATTCTACTATGCCCATAATAGAAATATTATAAGGATGAAGAATAAGATCATACCGAACAATCCACGCTCTCCTTTCAATTCTTGTCGGAGTAAGTCAATACCGTGCTTAACGCAAGTCTTGACAGTATACCCAAAGGAATCTTCAGAATCTCTGCGGTACTACTTTATGTATGTCCTTGTAAATATATAAGGCCCAACACTGATTTATATTTTTCGTCCAGTTTACCCAGCAGATTGTTTGCATCCATTTCATCGGTAGGGTTACTTGTGAATCCAAATTGAATATCTGAAGGGTCAATGTTCTGGTTTTTATCGTGATTTTGGTATCCCTTTAGCCTTATCTGTTCTATAGCAGCATTTCTTGCTATAGTCGCCAGCCAGGTAAAATAAGTGCCACGTCCATCATTGTAAGAATCAATATTATTTCAAGCTTTGAGTATACATTGCTGTAATACTTCTTCTCCTATATCCTTGTTTCTTACAATCCTAACAATAATACCAAGTAACGAAGAAGCATAGCTGTCGTATAACATTGACAGCCCTTTTTAGTCACGATTTTTTAAAAGGGTTACTATTTCAGTCAATCGTTTCTACGCATCTTCCAATACTACCGGAACTATAGGAGTATATGGAATTCAAAACGATGGATCAATTCTGATGACATCTATAATGAGTGAAGCAACAGATGCAGATGGAATCTACTACGATAAGATGAATGATACTCTTTATCAACTGAATAGAACTGATAATGTCATTAATGCATATAGCAATGTAAGCTCTACTCCTACCCGTACGGCTACTTCTTCCAGTGACTTTTTCAATGGTCGAGAGATCGCTGTGAAAGGTGACAAACTTGTTGTTACTCAAGATGCCAATGATGATAATAGCGGGAACACTTTCTATATTTATATAATTAGTCCGACATCAATCACTTTGGATAAAAAGTACGATACCGATATTAACTTATGGGGTATTGATGCCAATGGTAATACGCTAATTTCAATCGTTGACAATTCTAATCAGGTTTCGACTTTCGATAATTTCTTCTCACAGGAAACTGGTACTATTCCTCCAACTAATACAGTAACTATAGAGGGTATGGTTCGTACTCATGGAGTAACATTTGATGTTATAAGTGGAACATTATTCTTAGCGGACATAGGAGAGGCAAGTTCTCCAACAGATGGTGCGTTTACAATCGTTAAGAATTGGAATGATGCAGTGGCGGACAATATTATAAGCCTCGCTGAGCAAATTAGAATCGAAGGTGGTGCTACTTTCCTTGGAAATCCTGTTGATATAGCATTTAATCCAAATACTGAGGATATATATATGTTGTTGAAAGGGCTAACGCAGGTGGTAGAATCTTAGGGTTGGCTATGCCAATAAGTTCTGGTGAAGAAACCCCTTTTTATAATGATCAATTTGCTGGGGCTTCCGCATTATATTTCTCACAAGATCCTCCTAACGATTGTAACGTTAGCGGGGGTATATTGGCTACTTCTGATGGGCTGATGACTCTGACAATATTTGCTGACGGCACCCCAGATCCATTTGAGGTAGTATTAACGGAAGACGCTGGAGAGCGCGCTGCGTGGATCATAACAGACGGAGATGGCAACATTTTAGGTTTGCCTGCAGGACCAATATTCGATCTTGATGGTGCCCGTGCTGGTTCTTGTAACTTATACAATATAAGCTATGATGGAACTGCAAGCTTACAAGATGTAGGTGGCCATATCGCAAACTTCACAGGATGTTTCGAATTATCTAATCCTATTACTGTTATCAGATTGGTTGGGGACGATTGTGAGACTGAGGAAGAAGTCAAATTAGAAGGATGCCATACTCCTCAAAATATCAAAGTTAGTCGAAGAGGAGGAAACAGGTTCAAAGTTTCGTGGAATAAAGTGAAAGATGCGCTCAACTATGAGATTCTGGTAGGATACGAAGGTGCACCAAGATCATTTGCTACCATCCCTGTTCGTGGTCGAAAAATAACTATTTCGAGTAGAACGGATAGAGATATTGTATTCCAAGTACGGTCAGTACGTGCTGGAAGTGTAAAATCTGATTATTCTGCCCCAGTAGTTCTTGGTAATACGAAGAGTAAGAGTAATAGAAAATCAAATGGCACATCTAATTTTCTATCTCCAATTGAAGTATCTGAGTCTGTATCATTTGACGATTTAACAGTATTCCCTAATCCTACGAATGGTGAAATAACCATCAAGTATGAGGCTAAGGATACACTTGTTAATATTAGAATTTATGATATACAAAGACACATAACAAAGCAAGCTATATTGCATTCTCGTTCAGTAGAACATAGAATAGATTTAAGCACCTTGAGTGATGGTATCTATCTAATGACATTAACTGAAGACGGAGTACAAATCATGTCCGAGAGAATCATTAAAACGAAGTAAGTAATACCCATTCCGTGATGTATTATAGTGGCACCCCAAAAGTGGCGTGCCACTCTTTTTTAGTTGATACTGCGATCATTTATGGATTATAAAAAAATCGATTCTCATAAATTCTAACACCCTTCATTCACGAGCTAAATGAGACAACCCCTATATATCTAATAAGATATGCAGAATGGATTGTAGAGTTATTGATATTTCAATTTAGCAAGAGAAAATTAGAGGAATTAATAACTTCATTATAAATTTTAAAATGTGATATAATTATCTTGATAAAAAGGCGACTTCAAAACCCACACGAACAAGTTCAGCGTTGTATCTCATTTGCCATTTCGACATTATATTTTTTTCTTTGAGAATGGATCGTATTTGTACTCAAATGGTGTGTTACTCCTCTTTCCTTAGTTATATATTCTTCTGCAAATGAACAACTCCGCAAAAAGCCGACGGAGAATTACCGCCCGTGAATCAATGGCTATTAACCTTTTCTTCGTAGAGCACTTTTTGTTAATCCTTCGATGCAAGCATCAGAGAGCTCAATTGATTATGTGAAATATTTCTTGCTTTCGAGCGGATACTAATTCAATTGAGGAATTCATATTTCATAAATCTGTTTCGTAAATATTTGATTACGGGTCAAAGAAGCTCAACTTCATAGATTACTAAAATATTTGCTTCTGCGCATTTCTTTAGATTGCGCCTATAGGAATCCATATAGATTGAGATCTGTATATTTCAACTATACACATCAATGTTCACTTTTCTCTCTTCAATTGATATATTGATTGAAGAAATTGATAGCATGAAGTCTTGGATAATTTTCTTAGTGGGAAGTATCATATCGTTTAATTCGCTTGCGCAGTCCAATGTAACCGAAAATCTTACTCTTGTTTCAGAAATCAAACAGAACGTTGACCCTCTCGCTCGTAACACTCAACTTATATGGCAGTATAATAAGATCTGTGAAGCACTTGCTCGTCATAAAGATCCACGAACCGAGGTCTATTTGGATACACTCGAAACTATGGCCAGGGCTAGCAATTGGGATATGGCAATGGGACTCTATTTTCGAGCTATGGGTCGATACCATGATTTTGCTGACGATTATCAGCCTGTACTTGAATATTATCAACAAGCCTTAGACGAGCTAAAATATGCCAAAGGCGACGGTAAGGAATTGGCATTTACCTATGTATTAAAAGGCTTTTTCTTAAGTAATTCTGAACTGCATCAGGAGTGCTGGAAGACACTCGAAGAAGGGCTATCTTATGCTCGAAAAGCCAAATCTAAAAATAGTCTTTGTCTTATGTTGGACTGGTTTGGAGATTATTACTACTTTGGATTAGATGGAGAAATAGACAATAAAAAGGCATTAGATTATTACTTACAAGTAAATAGAATTTTACCACAGATTTCTTAGCATAGTATCATTGCTGACAACTACGCTGTACTTTCTGGAGTATATAGAAGATTAGGCGAATATGAAAGTTCAGACAGGTTCTATGAACTCGCAGATAGTCGCACACAAAAATGGAAACTACCTCACGTTAGATGGGGATTACTATCTGAAAAAGCGAGACAATTAGAATACAACGCTCAATTTCAAGAAGCCAACATCATATATTTGAAGGCTAAGGATGTAATGGAATCATCGTCAAATTTTGAATTCAAAGCGAGGTTAGAAAAAGCTCTCTGGCAGAATTACAAGCATCTTGATAACTTTGAAAAGGCACTGGAACATTATGAGAAAATGACAGAAATGGAATCTCAAATAGCCATAGAGGATGTAGAAAAAAGCTATGTAAAAATTGAGACTAGTATAATCTTGCAGTAAAAGAAAATCAAATACAAACCTTAGAAGAAAGCAAGCTAAAATCAAATCGTAACCTACTACTACTTTTACTGAGTCTATCCCTCATCTCTGGAACTATTATATGGAAAAAAAACAAATCTCTTTCTCGTATAAATCAAGATTTAGAAAAACCGAAAAAGCAAATCAAAAAAGCCCTCTATCGAGGTGAAACCCAAGAAAGAAAGAGAATCGCCTTAGAACTACATGACAATGTCAACACTACACTTGCGGCTGCCCGATGGAGGTTAGAGGCTATTAGTAAAAAGCTGGAAGGTTCAACTAAGGAAATTGTTTCAGGGACGGTCGACATGATGAATCAGGCCTATCAAGATGTCAGAAACATCTCTCATAATCTTGTTCCTGCTGAATTACAAAACAAGGGGTTAGTTGGATCTATTGAGAATTTAATAATTAAAATAAATGACAGTAGTAGAGTTCAATTTACACTAAAGGAAAGCATAGAAGATACCGCCCTCTTGCAAGAGATTTCGTATCCAATTTATAATATTGTTTTTGAGCTTATCAACAATATTCTCAAACTTGCTGAGGCAAGGAAAGCTCACATTAACAAATTACAAAGAGACAACAGTATAGTTTTGGTCGTCACTGATGATGGACAAGGTTATGATCCTGCAAAAACTAAGAAGGGCTTCGGATTAAAAAGCATTCTGGCTAGAGTAGAATCTTTAGGAGGCCATTTAACAGCGACAAGCCAACTTGGCAATGGTTTCACTTCTAAAATAACAATTCCCTTGATGAGCTAACACCTATATAATCCCTGCCTTCATAGCAAATTTCACTACGCCAATAGTACTTTTCATTTCAAGTTTACGTAAAATATTATGACGATGTGTTTCAACGGTACCCGTACTTATAAAAAGTAAGGCTCCTATCTCAGAAGAGGATAACTCCTCAGAAAGCAGCTTAATAATTTCAAGCTCTTTTTTAGTAAGCTTTTCTACTTTCTGCTTAAGGACTGTTATATTCTCTTCGTCGTCGTTATCAGACAACATTGCAGACATCGCATTTTGTCCAAAATATTTCTTCCCTTCAGCAACAGAAAGCACTGCCTTTTCTAATTCATAACGATTCGCCTTTTTCAAGATATAGCCCAAGGCACCCGCATAGTATGCATTTTTAATATCAGAGGAATCTTCATTAACACTCAATACTGAGTCCACTCCGGAAAGTGAGGATCATCAGAAAATGGAAGATTTTGGATGATATTTTTATTTTTCGAACCTCGGTGATGCCTGAGCATCAGGGAGTTG
>JBLIDB010000059.1:0-22305 GCA_047634015.1 Saprospiraceae bacterium | reverse complement strand
GAGGTCGTAATTAATGGGCTTTTGATCTCCCTGTGCCCAAAGTATCCCCTCGGAAACGTGCTTCACAAAATCTGGTTCTACAAATGATTCATTCGTATGTCCACCACCTGTGTAGAAAGCCCGTCCTCCGTCATATTCGTGATACAAGGCGATCGGATGGTAGTCTCCATTTGTTCCGCCTTCGTATGTCGTTTCGTCAAGAAGTAGGAGAGGAGTTACTTCCATATTGAGCTTCTTGTAACTATACCATTCATCGGTTCGGTCCCAAGACTGATCTAAGTGATCTGTGCTTGGATGCTGGTGTTCTGTTTTATGAATTGTTGCATCACGAACATTAGGATCGCTCGGGTGGCTTTCGAAGTAACCTCCTACCATCTTGCCATACCATGGCCAGTCATATTCTGTATCTGCTGCCGCATGAACTCCAACATAACCTCCACCGCCTTGGATAAATCTTTGAAATTCTAATTGTTGAATATTATCAAGGACATCACCTGTAGTACTCATAAAGATGACGACCTTATACTCTTTTAGAGTTGCCTGTGTAAACCAAGAAGCATCTTCTGTAGCATCAACACTGTATCCATTTTCAGCGCCTAACTTTTTAATCATTTCTATTCCTTGAGGGATAGACTCATGCCGGAAACCTTCTGTTTTGGAGAATACAAGTACCTTATTGACATTAGAATCACTGCTTGTACAGGAAATTAATAGGGAGCAGGATATAACAGTGAGAGCTTGAATTAGAGATTTCATATGAAAGTTATTAGTAAAGTGCCGAATTTACAAATCTTCTCTACAATAGAAGTACAAAAGCGATTTCCTACGATTGCTTTGATTTGCTTTTCATTTTTAATCTTGGGTCCGGGGTCGTATCAAGATCCGTAAAATTACCTTCCAAATATTTAAAATATGCCGCCTGGGCAATCATTGCTGCATTATCTGTGCAATATTGAAAGTCAGGAACGAACACATTCCATCCTTCAGAAGCCTCACAATTCTTAAATGTATCACGTAGGTGGCTATTAGCGGAAACGCCTCCAGCAATGCCTATTTCTGTGATACTCGTTAATTGTGAGGCCTTTTGCATTTTGGTCAGAAGAATACTAACAATAGTATACTGAACTGATGCACAGATGTCATTCAGATTTTCATCTATGTAATTCTCCTGTAGTTTGACTTGATCTCTTAGATGATACATAACAGCTGTCTTCAGTCCGCTAAAACTAAAGTCTAATCCATCTACTCTTGGTTTACTAAAACGGATATTCGGTTTCCCCAATTTCGCCAAACGGTCGATATGTGGTCCTGCTGGATAATCCAATCCTATAAATTTACCAATTTTATCAAATGCCTCTCCCGCAGCATCATCAATAGTCTGTCCTAGAACATGCATATTTGTCATACTATCTACTCGGACGATCTGCGTATGCCCTCCAGAAACGGTCAAACACAAGAAAGGTAAATTGGGACGAGGTGTGTCAATGAAATGCGCCAATACATGGGCTTCCATATGATTTACGGCAATCAGAGGGATGCCAAGACTCCATGCCAATCCCTTAGCAAAGGAAGTACCTACTAATAAACTACCCAATAAACCGGGACCTTGCGTAAAAGCAATAGCAGATAATTCGGCTTGTGACACACCAGAATCTTTCAGAGCTGCATCTATGACAGGGAGAATCTCACGATGATGTTCGCGAGAGGCGAGTTCAGGAACTACACCTCCATATTGTTCATGTACTTTTTGATTAGCAATAATATTGTTGAGAATTATGCCATCTTTAATGATTGATGCAGAAGTATCGTCGCAGGATGATTCAATGGCAAGAATTATATTCGGATTTGAAGACATTTGATCTTTTTTCGGAAGTAGAATATCGTAATTTTTTAAAAAATGGTATTATTGTGGAGATGATTTGTTAAACCTCTACTTGAGAGCGCAAACAATCATGCTTATTATTTTTAATTGATCGTTCAAAACTAACTGACTTAGATGAAGTATATCATTAATTTGCTGATATTAGGATTAATTGTCTTTTTGGGATTTGCCTTGTACAATAGTATAAAGGAACCTATTGCTTTTGGAGCAGAACTGAATAAAAGACAAGGAGCTGTAGTTACAAGTCTTCAAAATATACGCAAGGCTCAAGAAATTCATAGAGAAATCAAGGGAGAATTTGCCGGAAGTTTCGCTGACTTAAAGTTGGTATTGATGTATGATAGTATTCCAACGATAAAATTGGAGGCAGATCCAACGGATCCCACTAATCTTGATAAGTTCCAAAGAATAGTTACATATGCTCCGGCTATTGATGAAGTTAATAAGCTTGGTCTAAATTTAGATGATTTGGCATTTGTTCCATTTACGGACAAGAAGACAAGATTCGAGATGCAAGCGGATACTACAACGTATCAGTCTACTATTGTTCCTGTTATGGAGGTGATGACAAAATTTAAGGACTTTATGGGACCATTTGCAGATCCGAGATATAGGAAATATGAGAAATCATACGATCCGGATGCAAGTATAGGATTTGGAAGTATGAATACACCTAACCTAGAAGGAAATTGGAAGTAACACTTAAAAGAGAATCGAAAGATTTCCATAATAAGGATATAAAATATGAACTGTCTGCATTGCTTGATGCAGACAGTTTTTTTTATGGCCTTTTTGACTATGGGGATAAACTGGTTTTCGCTAATGAAATATCTTTCATTAATGAACTTGGCGGTGAATCTTGGCGAGACAGGATCTCATTAAGAAAGACTAAAATCGGATTACTCAATAATCTTGTACTAATTATACCAGAATCTGAATTTCAGCCTGCTGATATCCCTTATATTTTAAGTGCGACATGTAATCTACCAGATATATCTCAATACATTATTCGTTCGGACAGAATAGAAAAGCATGATATAAGAGTGTGCTATGCAGTTCCTAAAGAATTGGTGAAAATAATGACCGATACCTTAGATGGGCCTATATTGAATCACTACGTATCTGCTTTCTTACATTCGATTTCTGATACGTCTCTTGATGCACTATTTATTGATTTTTCATGTAAATCTCTAATTGTCATTGCTTGTAAAGATGGAAGACTCGTCTTTATCAATAATTATGAGGTAGAAGAGAATCTGAATGCATTTTATTGGATCTCTCTTGCTCATCAATCCATATTTGGAGAGGACAGGTTTGTCCCTATCTTTTATTCAGGAAAACTGATGGAGACATCTTCGCTTCGGGATACTTTAGAATCATATTATGCGGAACTAAAAAAAATGATTCAACCAATTTCTATAGATGGTTTTTCTATTAAAGAGGAAGTATCATTTTACCCATTGCACTGTATTTCAGAGATGTAAATATGCAACCTAAAAATAGATGAGAATTATAGGTGGAGAATTAGGCGGAAGGGTATTGCGTCCTTCTATGAAAGGATGGCCGACGCGGCCTACCACAGATATGGCACGAGAAGCCCTTTTTAATATTTTACAGAATAGAATTGATTTTTCGAAAATTAAAATCCTTGAATTATTCGGTGGAACTGGCGCTCATAGCATCGAATGTATATCCAGAGGTTGTGAGGATGTAAGCTATGTCGATAATTATGCTAAATGTGTTCGATGGACAAGAACGATAGCCAAAGAATTAAAGATTGATGCCTATCTGAATATCATCCAGAGTGACGTTCGCAAGTTTATAAAAAACGATTCTACTTCATACGATTACATTTTCGCTGACCCGCCATATGCGCTGGAATGGATGATGGAGTTGCCAGATCAAATTATAAATAGCGGATTACTTAAATCCGACGGATTCCTTATAATAGAACATAGTGTTGACTCGAATTTTTCAAGCCATTCTAATTTCGATAGAACTCGAAAATATGGGCAGAGCGCCTTTTCTTTTTTCAATACTGCCTTTTAAAGTATCTAAGGCCTGCGTTCTTTAGCTTAGCTCCGCAGGATTTATACTTACACGATTTATAATTTCTTGATGGATCGAAGCGATATCTTCTTGGTATCTACCACCAAGATGTTTTGATAAAAAACGCTCAACAACAGCTATGAAAGCCATGCTATTTGCCGGATTTGCGAACCCATGCCCTTCATCTGGAAAATTCAGATATTCTACCTCCAATCCATGGCTGTACATGGCCTGAACGATTTGATTCGATTCTGCTGTCTTGACTCTCGGATCATTATCTCCTTGTCCTACTAATAAGGGTGCTATGATTTTATCAGCATGAAAGTATGGCGAAACCGCCTTCATATGAGCATTCCCTTCTGGAGTTTCTGGATTACCCATGCGTCTATGGAACATCGCTCTTGCAGATTCCCAGTAAGGAGGAATACTCTCAAGTAGCGTGAATAAATTAGAAGGACCAACTATCGATATGCCGCATGCGTAGATATCCGGAGTGAAAGCCAATCCCGCTAAGACTGCGTACCCGCCATATGAACCACCTAAAATCCCTACTTTATCAGAAGTACAATATCCTTCCTTAATTAAGAAATCTGCTCCAGTGGTGAGATCATCTTGCATTTTTCGTCCCCATTCTAATTCTCCTTTGTTGAGAAAATCCTTGCCATATCCGGTAGAGCCTCTGAAGTTCGGTTGAAGAACAGCGTAGCCTCGATTCGCCAGAAACTGGGCATATGAATCATATCCCCAGGTATCGCGAACCCATGGGCCTCCATGTGGCATTACTATCGCACTTTGGATAGAGATGTCTGAATTCGGAAGTGTTAGATAAGCTGGGATTTCTAAACCATCTTTAGAAAGATAGCTAACAGGTGACATGGTACATAAGTGCTCAATCGGAAGTTCCGGACGAGGCCGATATAAGAATTCCAATTTCCTTGAATCTCTGTCGAAGAAATATGTAGCTCCAGGATCAATATCACTATTCGCACTAATGATCCATTTTCGTTCATCCTTGGTTCCCGATACCCATGAGATTTGTGCATCTGAAAGTTCATCCTTTAAAAATTGGTGATCGTTTTCGAATTGTTCATCCTTCCAATAGATTTTCGATTTCTCGCCTACATATACTGTTGCAATAAGTTTTCGGGATAGGTCTGAAAAGACCGCTGCACCAAAATCCACTTTATTTTCAGGATCCTTTTCTAATACTTCAACTTGCCCATTGTTAATATCTAAAACTCCAAGAAAACTCAAATCATGATCGCCAACATTGGATTCTATATAGACGCTACCATCAGCGAGAGGGCAGATAGGGTAGCAGCTTTCTTCTCCTGTTCCAGAATAGATAGAAACCCACTCTTCTTCTTCTTTTATTAGGAATTCTGTACCTGCATCAGAAGTGGATCTTGTAATAAGTATTAATTGATCCTTAAGATCGAAGAAGTATCCACCCGCTTGGATTGTATTTTCAAACAATAATGTTCGCTCACCACTGGAGATATTAATAGCATATAGATCATGCCATGCAGAATCCCGATCATTTAATCCTACGATAAGTTGATCAGGGTTGCTTTTAGGCCGCTTATAAATAATGGCTCTCACTCCTTCGTAATTCGAAATATTTCGAGCTTTGGGTATCGAACCATCCTCTATATCATGCGGATTTACAGCGTAGACATGAAAGTTCTCATCTCCTCCTTTATCTTGAACATATAGGATATACTGACTGTCCCGTGACCAGAAGTATGATGTTATAGGCCTGGACTGATCCTCAGTGATGGGCTGTGCTTTATCAAATGAGGATGCTGCTTCTTTTACCCAAATATTCAACATGCCATTGTATGGCTTGATAAAAGATATCATCTTACCATCAGGTGAAATCTGTGCACCCATTATGGTAGGGTTGCCAAAAAAAACTTCACGATCTATTATTGGAGTACTTTCTTTCATTCGACTATAATTATCAAGCTACGAATGTAAAAGGATCGACGATAGGAAGTTATTATATCACAAAGAAAAAAAGGGAGAACTTCGGTTGATGCTCTACCCATTTACTAACATGTGAAAACACACGAAAAAACTATCTAACTGTCTTTTGTGCTTGGATATCAATGTCCAAATTAATCTTCGCGCTAAATTATACTCTTCTTGAACAAATTCTATCCCCATTTTTATGGATTTTGTCATCTGTAAAGGAAGGTTGTAACTATAAATCTTCATTTCAGGCAAAGAATATGAATGATTACTTTCGCACGGAAATAGAACTTCATCATTCAATTTTAGGCGCTATGTCCCATCGTTGGGCACTAAACATGTTTTTCTTTGTCAACGGACTCATCTTTGCTAATTGGGCAACGAGGCTACCCCAGCTGCAAACTGGGTACGATCTTGAACATGATACTTTGGGATTCATATTATTGTCACATGCAATAGGTGCTTTCATTGCTATGCCTATCACAGGATGGCTCATAGGCAATTACGGAAGCATAAAGATAACAATCTTGTCGGGGATGTTATTTCCATTATTCTTTGTAATAATCCCATGGATGCCGTCATACTACTTTTTGTTCCTTCCATTTCTATTTATGGGAGCTGCTACAGGAGTTATGGATGTTGCTATGAATGCCCAAGCCGTATTGGTTGAAAAACAGCTGGGGAAGCCTGTAATGACTATGTTTCATGCGCTTTTTAGCATCGGAATGGTAGTTGGTGGATTGTGTGGTGGCTATTTCGCAACTCAGAATATCGGTCTTAAGGAGCACTTCGGCATTATTATGATAATTGGATTGCCTATTCTACTTTTTACTGGAAGATATTTGTACCGTGATCAACCAGATGTCAAACCAGAAAAAGTTCGATTTGTGCTCCCCAAAGGAGTTATTGTAGGACTCGGAGTGATTGCATTTTGCTGTATGATGGGAGAGGGAGCAATGTCGGATTGGAGTACTCTATATATGAAGGATGTGGTTCAGGCGCCCCTTTCTTGGCAAACATTTGGCCTTACGGGATTTGCTGCTGCTATGACTGTAGGTAGATTGTTTGGGGATAATGGGAGAATAATTATAGGAAATAGGAAAATGATGATCTATGGAGCAATCCTCTCTCTATTTGGTATGGGGTTTATCCTTTATGGGACTTCTCCAGTATTGGTGATTGTTGGATTTGCAGGAGTAGGTCTTGGGCTTTCTAATATTGTTCCGATAGTCTATAGTCTTGCGGGAACGACTCCTGGAATTCCTTCAGGAGAGGGTATCGCGATGGCTACCACGATAGGCTATTCGGGGTTTATGTTTGGTCCACCTCTTATAGGATGGGTGGCAGATATTTCTTCACTTTGGTATAGCTTGGCAATGCTGACTGGGTTATTTGGAGTGATGATGGTACTCGTATTAAGGTATAGGAGTGTGTGATCTTTGAACAATACTGCTTTAATCCCTATAGGTAAGAGGACTATACAAATTTTTATCTTTTGTTCTAAAGTTTGAATGTCCTTCTATTTCAAGAGAAGGATAGGAGGAAGAATTTGTTTTTCTTACAACTTCAACTCCTCTATCTTCTCCCTTAGCCAATCTGTATTAGGAATCGCAGGATTACTTTCAATGATTTCTTTAGCCTTCCAAATACGCTTACTATCACGCTGTTCCTCTGCTAACATGATATTGTAGAGTGCATCGCAGAATCCTGTAAAGTTGGACTTTCTTGCAACCGAAACATTTCGTCGTCGACGAAGGAATACTTTGAAGGCACGCACGGTGGAAAGGAGGGTCTCATATTCATTTAGTTCGAAGAAGGAGACCATTAGCATTAATTTAGAATTAAGATTGTAGGTAGTATCCTTGTATTCCACATCTCTGAGGGTGGTAATTACATCTTCATATTGCTTCATGTTGATGTAGATACGAGCCTTGTTGAAAGAGTACGCTGTTTCTTGTTCTTCCGAGGGTAATCTATTCTTATAATCTTCTGAAAACAGAAGGGCCCAATTATATTTTTTTGCTTGACAAGCAATAAATATTATATTTCGGAAGATTGAAGTTTCTATTTCTTTTTCAAATAATTTTTGCGATACAGCAATTTCGTTTAGCTCAAATCTATAAAGGTTCAGTTCTTGATTTCCCAATAAACCTTGATATATAAAAAAATGTATAAACCCATTATACAGTGGGGTAAAATCCTCTATTGAACGAAATGGGAATTTCGAAAACTCTATAAGTATTCTTTTTATTAGATCATCTTCATATTCCTCTTGAGATATTAATAAATATAGTAAATAGTATAAATCAGCAAGGTCTATTTTTTTGACTTCTATTTCTCTTTGAGGAAGCCTCGAGATATTAATCTCTCCCTTTATTCTACTATCCACACGAATTATGTACTCACTGATTGTGAGTTTGGCTTTTTCTATGAAAATGAAATTGTCAAATTCATCCCTTATATTCGTTAGTTCTTGGATTTTATCTAACGTACTTTCAGTTTCTCCTGTTTGCCTATGTAAATTCTTTTGAATGCCTATTTTTCTAATGCGTGTTGCTTCTAATGATTCAAAATTTGATGAGGGCATTAGATGTTCAATACCATCCCAATAAACTTTGCTTAATAGGTCGTTTAGGTCCCATCTGATTATTGCATCGAGTCTCATTCTGAAGGAAAGAGTTGGAAAGTACTTTAATTCATAGTGCCCAATGTATATCAGCAGTAATTGAAGAATCTCATATAAATACTTTCGGAGTTGAGAGTCAGTGACTTTTACATGATTTCTTTTTGAAAACGATAAAAAGTTTAATTCCTTAGAAGCCTCAATATAGCTATCAAGTGATTCTGTAATTTCTTTAAGAATAACATTCTTTTTCGTAGGGGGATGTCCAAGGGAATTTAAAAAACCCTTACGCACTTTTTGAGGAAGTTTTCTTAAAACAAGAGCAGTTTTCATGTAATTACTTAAAATTTAAACTCATTCCATTTAATCCTTATTCATATCGAACAAATTGCTCACCCGCCTGGAGGATTCATCACATTATGAGAAAAGTACATATCAAAATTAATATAATATTTAGAGCTTGAATATCTCAAAAGGCGTATCTTGCATTAGTAAACTAAGAAAGGAGAATTATGCTCAAAAATCTACGTGTTTCCCCTATTGTATTTCTCATTTTAATGCTCTTGGGAGCAAGTATTAGTGCACAAGACCTCAATCCTTCTTTTATCAAAGGTCGGATTTTGAAGGGAACTTCCTTCGATACGGTCATTTATTCTCGTCTTCCGATACAAACAGTCTCCCTTACAAATGCAAGTGCAGGTGAAGTAAGCGAATCAGTTGTAGAGACAGGATTGCAGCATAGGTTTACATATACTCCTGCTTCAGATTTTGCTGGAAGAGCTTCTTTTATTATAGAAAGAGCTTCAGATGAAAGTTTAGATATTCCTTCTTTTACGCCAATAGAAGTGGATGTTGTTCCCTCTCTTTTGCAAGCGAATCACGACGTTGCAAGTATTTTATCTGGAGATAATTCTACTTTGATAGATGTTTTAGTAAATGATATCCCAGGAAACGGCAGTATTACTTTACTAGGAACGGAATTAGTGAGCAATGGAAGCGTGGCTCAGAATGGCAATACCTTTGTCTTTACCGCAGAGGCCGGATTTGAAGGAAAGACCTCATTTACTTATTTTATCTCAGATAATGATGGGTTCAAAACTTCAGGACAGGTAACAGTAAATGTAATTGGGGATCCAATTGCTAATGAAAGCACATTAACTTACTCATTGCTTTCGGGTGAGCGGCTTAATATATTTCTTGATGACAATTACGTACTTGCCGATGGGGAATTGTTAATGGACTATGCAAGTCTGAGCCCAATTACGAATCATATTTACGAATATCAAGCGTCGCCTTATTTCGCAGGAATTGAGCGATTTGATCTTGTAAAAGGCAATGGAGAGCTCGTTCACGTTGAAATCAACGTAATTGACAATCGTATTTTTGGTGCCTATGTTGTTGATGATAAGCACTTTACGAGTGTAGATCAGCCAATATCATTTGATCCTTTTGAAAATGACTATCGTCAAGATGGTTTGCTTATTGCTTACTCAGATGAACTGATCTTGGAGAATGGGGTATTTGTTTTTACTCCTGAAGCGGGCTTTAGTGGAGTGAAAGAATTTTTCTATACTTTATTTGATGGAAATCAAGAATCCACAGGTAAGATTGAGATCTACGTAGGTAACTACTTACCACAAAAATCGGCTTATAACTTTACTACTAAAGAAGGAACACCTGTCGCTATCCAATATGACGCTCCAATAAAGGGCTATACTTGGAATGTTACAAATAATCCAAATAATGGAAGTGTTCTTGCAGGATTGGGTTCTTACATTCATGAAAATAGCAACTGTAGCTCCATTAGCGGCTATCAGTTATTGGTCTATCGACCTAATACAAGCTATATAGGTAGCGATGAATTTTCAATCGAATACTGTGCGCCTAATGGAGCATGTAAAGAAATAGAGATTCAAGTTAATATTGTTGAGTCTGACGATGAATGCCCTTGTTATGGAGATGATTGTGTATGGGCTGGAGATGCTGATAATAATGGAAAAGTTTCTGTTCAGGATTTACTAGCAATAGGATATAATTATGGTGCTTCAGGTACTGCACGAGGGCAATCAAGTATCGAATGGTGCGCGAATTATGCAGAGGATTGGGCATTTGATCAGGAAGGAGGTGATGAAAATATCAAGTATGTAGATGCCAATGGTGATGGACTAATAACCGTCGCAGATACCATGGGAATAGCTGCCAATAATGCTTCTTATCATAATGTGGCATCAAAAGAAGTATTGGCAGAGAAGGAAGATGTATTATCTTTTACACCTTCTCAAAACTCAGTTAAGAAGGATGAGATTATTTATGTTGAGATTAGCTTAGGCTCGGATGCGAAGCTTGTTGAAGATCGACAAGGCATTGCATTTAGTTTTCAGGTTCCTACAGATATATTTAAGAAGGATAAAATCCATTTTTATCCCAATACAGACTGGTTTGGTGAGAATAGCCCAGTATTAACAATGTCTACGATTACAGATGGCCTTGTAGAAATTGCTATGGTTAGAACTGCTTCATCAGGGGCTTTTGGAAAAGGAATATTAGGAACATTACAAATAGAAGGTCAAACAGATCTTGATGGTTTCCGTCCTGCAGAAGATGAAATACCTGTTGACTTAATATTTAGTGAAGCGGTTGTTACTGATGGAACTGGACAAAAGTTTTCGATTCAGACAGAATCTGCACTTTTGATGTATCAGTTTGGGGATGATAGGTCTCAAGGTTCTTTAGAACCGGAGGTGACCATATTTCCGAATCCATCAGAGTATCAATTGAGTTTCCATGCTCGCAATAATGATGAGTTGGTTTCTGTGAGTATTTACTCGGTTACAGGGGCCTTGGCATATAGCAAGACTGATATAGGGGAGAAAAACTTAACAATAGATCATAACCTTTCAGAAGGGATGTATGTTGCCACTGTTCAAACTCAAAAAGGACTTGTGAATCAGACGGTGGTTATTAGTAGGTAGATCAGTATTCTTTAAAATACAAATAATAAAAGATAAACAAAGTCCTTCTTTCGAGAAGGACTTTGTTATTCAAAAGCTCTTTCTCCTGTCCTATCTCTTGGAAAGAGTTAGGATGTTCGAGTAGGTCAAGGAATAAAGTCGTATTTACGAATCCTGGGGACCGTCGACTATGAAACTGACTACTTTGAGGCGAAGCCTCATTGATTAACCACACACATATCGTACTGATGGGCATTAGATCTTTCGTCTAGTAGAATTGCCATGTTCGAGATAGGCTTTTAGATTTTCCATTTAAAAGGATTATTCGTTTGTGCAGTCATAATAGAATTGATACTTTTCTTAGTCAGTAGTGGGAATATCTGATTGTCTTGATTTGGCTTTAGTTCTACTTCCCACTTTTGTAAAAGTGATCTGTACATTTCCAGCATCTCCGAAAGTGAACCGTATTTCTTTATTTAGACCGTTGTGAGCACCTTTCCCTCCTGAGTATGATCTGGTTTTCCATGCCATACCCATTTATTGGAGCCTCCTTTCTGATACGATTCAGTCTTAGGCTTAGTAGCTTATTCATGATCAAATCCATCGATTCTTTGTAAAAACCACAAGCCATCAGGGCGGGATATGCCCAAGATCCTTGGATCTTTTCTATCGGAGCAGAAATGAGAATTCGACGTTTAAAAATCGTCCAGTCAAGAAGTGGAGCTTCCATAATATGTAGATTTATTAACTCCAGAGATACATAGAATGTGGAGAACATCAAAATTCAACTCTTCCTCCTGTCTTCCTTTTGCAAGAGCAGAATGTTCAAATAGGGTAAAGTATCAAGAAGTAGTATTATTAAGATTTCTACTAAACGACCGTCGACTGTCTACTGTTAGATTGCCAACAGTAAGCCGCGACTTTGTTTGTAGCTAACTCTTCCTCCTGTCCTACTCTTAGAAAGAGCAGGATGTTCAAGTACGGGTAAATTGTTAAGAAGTAGTATAATTAAGATGTTGACCGTCGACTGTAAGTTCGGCGCGAACGCTCGGGTTGTATGTAGCCAAGGGATAAAGTGTCAAGAAGTAATATTATTAGGATCTCGCCTGTTCCCTGTTTAACCGTTGACCGTTTAACGCCTATTCCTCAAACAAATCAGTACTAAAATACCGATCACCTCGATCACAGACAATTGTAACGATTACGCCTTCTTCTAATTCTTCAGAGAGTTTAAGTGCTGCAGCAAGTGCACCACCACTGCTCATTCCGGCTAAGACACCTTCTTCCTTTGCGAGCCGACGAGCTATATCTGTGGCTTCGGTTGTACTGACATCTATGATGCGATCTACTCGATGGGCTTCATAGATCTTGGGAAGGAATTCTGGGGACCATCTTCTAATACCAGGTATTCTAGATCCATCTGTGGGTTGTGCCCCTACGATTTGAATTTCTGGATTTTGTTCTTTGAGATATCGTGAGACGCCCATGATTGTTCCAGTAGTTCCCATGGAAGAGACAAAATGAGTGATCGATTGATCTGTATCGCGGTATATTTCAGGTCCTGTAGTACGATAATGCATGCCGGAATTATCAGGATTAGCGAATTGATTGAGCATGTGATATCCTTCTTCGTTAGCCATATGCTCCGCTAATTCTCTTGAGTACTCAATAGTCTTGTCTGCTGAGGTTAGAATTACATCCGCGCCATATGCTTTCATTGCCATTACGCGCTCTCGTGTGGCACTTTCAGGCATAATTAAGGTCATTTTCAGGCCCTTTAATTGGGCAATCATCGCGAGTGCGATTCCTGTATTTCCACTTGTGGCTTCGACTAATTTATCACCTTCCTTTATCTCTCCTCTTTTTAAGGCCCCTGAAATCATTCCCAGTGCAGCTCTGTCCTTTACGCTGCCACCAGGATTATTCCCTTCGAGTTTACCGTAGATTTTAACCTTCTGGTTAACTGGAATCTGTTGAAATTTAACTAGTGGTGTATTACCAATGAGTTCTATTATTGAAGACATGTTAATTTAATTATAGATGCTAAAAATGCCATTTGGGGATTTCCTCTTTAAACGAAGGCCATAGAGGGTTTATATTGCTAACCCAAACCCTTTGAGTTTCTTCCTTAAACTCTTATTCCTTTGAAAGTGGATCGCGCTCATTCCCAAAGCTTCTGAAGCTTGGACATTTCTCAAGTTATCATCTATAAAGAGGGCGGTAGAAGGGTTGACATTATACCGATCAAATACGATCTGATATATATCCGCAAATGGCTTTCGTGTCTTTTCCGTTCCAGAGATGACAATACCTTCAAACCATTGAAGAAACTCAAATCTCTCTATGGCAATTGGAAATGTTTCTGCTGACCAATTTGTCAAAGCCACTATTCTGAGATTAGGAATAGCTTTAAGATCACCGAGGATATTAACAGTATCTTCAATAGCCTCTCCTAACATTTCTTCCCATCTTCCGTAGTATGCCTTAATGTGCTCAGCCCATTTCGGGTGCTCCAATATCTTCATATTGGTAGCTTCAAAGAGTGATCTTCCTGCATCCTGCTCTTCATTCCAATCCATCGTACAGATATTTTCGAAGAACCAATCAATCTCGGCTTCTGTATCGAATATTTGACGGTATACTTTTCGAGGATCCCAGTCGATCAATACACCACCAAGATCAAATACTACTGTTTCTATTTTGTCTGTCATATATACTTAAACGGAGAAATCTTTATAAACCATACGATCTAGACCTCCATCTTCAGTATTCATGATTGCTTGGTAGTAAACTTTGGAGTGTGGATCGACACTTCGAGTCACCCAAGTATTGCCACCTATTATAGAATCATGACCGATCACTGTTTCTCCTCCGAGTATAGTAGCACCAGCATATAGCACGCACCTGGCTTCTATAGTCGGGTGTCTTTTCGTATCCGCATCAGACTTGGCAACACTTAATGCACCCAAAGTCACCCCTTGATAGATCTTTACATGTTCATGAATTTCGGCTGTCTCACCTATGACTATTCCAGTTCCATGATCTATACAGAAGGAGGCTCCAATTGTAGCTCCTGGATGAATGTCAATACCAGTCTTACTGTGGGCATGTTCTGTGATAATTCTGGGCAAGTCTTCAACTCCTAAAAGATGCATTACATTCGCAATTCGATACGCGGCTATGGTATAAAACCCGGGATAGGATCTAATCACTTCACGACGACTCTTACAGGCAGGATCGCCTTCATAGATGGCCATGATATCTTTATTGAGGCGATCATAAAGCTCAGGTATTAGATCGAAAAAATTTGAACATATCTTTTTAGTACCAAGAATGGCATTCATGGGATTTCGCTGAAGTAAAGTGTCGAATTCTAATTTTAATGCTTCTACTTCCTCCCTTATAGCATTAGTGCTTTTTAATTCTTTGGTAGCGAAATCAAGATAGAAAACCCCTAATACACTAGAAAAAAAATCTGATACTTCTTTTGGTGTCGGGCAGGTTTTACAGATCTGATGCTCCTGTAATAAACGATCTAAAAATTCTTTTTTCATTGTTAGCTATTTCATAATTGCTAATACACCTATCATAATACTAATGCTGACTGACTTGTCGTGCATAGGTAATGGAAATGGAGCTTACATCAAGAACAAAAACAATATTTGTGCTATAACTACCTTACATATGAGTGCTAAGGGAAACATTAAAGTGTACCCAATCATTGGTAACTGATTCTGAGACTTGGCTAATGCGAAGTCCAAAATTGCGGGTTGATTGGAGACAATTCCCATAAGGAGACTGAACGGCTTCTTAAGTAATTTGTAACCAATAATGATGGTTAAAAGTGCGGTTAGTATGCTAATTACAGCTGCTCCTAATAACATCCATAATCCATCTACAGATAATGCCTGAATAAAAGATTGGCCCGAACGAATTCCAATTGTAGCGAGAAGTAAAATAAGTCCAATTTGCTGTAAGGTGATATTGGCGGCATAGGGTAAAGACCAAATGATTGGTCCTGTTCTTCTTAATGATCCGAGTATCAATCCAGCGATCAAAGGACCTCCTGCATAGCCTAATTTGAAGGAAATCGCTCCAAGTGTAATATTTATACTTCCAATTATAAGTCCGATTCCAATACCCAATCCAAATGAAAATAAATTCACATGCGCTGATGCCTTGTAACTATCTCCAAAGAATTTTGAAAGGCCCTTGAGATCTACTCTTCGTGCAACAAATCTGATTCGATCTCCTAGTTCTAAGATGGTATCTCCATTCGCCAACATCTCTATATCTCCTCTTCTAATCCTTGAGACTACGCAATTGTATTTATGATCCAACTGAAGTGATGCCAGAGATTTACCTACGACCATTGGATTACTTACGAATATCATACTAACGTCGTATAAACTTCGATCATAGGAGAGATCTGCCTCCGCTTTTTCACCTATAACGGCTTCTACCTCTTTCAATGCATCTCGACCTCCCGCTATCATTACCCGATCACCAACTTTAAAAATAGTATCCCAATTAACTAGAGATATTTCATCGTTAGAAGCCATTCGGCCGAATACGACATTCCAATTATATTGGCGCATCAAGTCTCGAAGTGTAATACCAATAGCCTCTGCTTTCGCAACATGGATTGTGCGACTTGTAAGATCTTCACCCAGACCATATTCTACTTTTAAAGCCTGCTCTTCCTCTCTGAAATTAATTCGCATAAGACGCTGACAAATGCCAATGGCTATCATTGATCCCAATACTCCCATAGGGTATGAGAAAGAATATCCAACTACTAGTTCTTGGATTATAGCTTCCTTATCAGGAAGATTTGTATTGTTAATATAGTCGATAACGCCCGCCATAGCGGGAGTATTTGTTGTACTTCCAACATACATACCTGTTATAGATCCAGGAGAGAAGCCGAATGCTAAACTTAGGACAATGGCAATAATACCCGATATAGAAAGCATCAATAGAATAAATCCTATATCCTTAAATCCATTCTTTTTGTAAGATGCGAAAAAGGCAGGGCCACTGCTTATACCTATACTATAAACATAGAGGGCTAAGCCGAGAATGAATATAACTTCAGGAACGATTAATCTGGAATCGTAAGCACCAAAAGCAAGACCTACGAAGAGAATTGCTGCAACTCCTAATCGATTGCCGCCTATCCTGATAGAACCGATGAGATAACCTATCGCGGCAACTGTAAATAATAGTAGTACAGCGTTAGAACTAAATAATTCTACCAATAGACATTCATAATGATGAAATACAAAACTACGTTTATTCCAAATTGAGACCTAATTACAGGCCTTCTTCATGAAAATAGAACTCTACTCAACTGTATTATCATAGACGATTACTTTACCCCAAAGGTCCTTGTGATCTTCTATAAATTTTAAATGTATCGGTTCGTTTTGGTATTCGGCTTGATCTTCTAAGGATTTAAAGTGCACATTAATCGCATAATCGTAGGTGTTATCCACAACCCCACGTGCCTCTGTTGGAGCTGGTGGACCCCAATGGAAATTTTGAATTTGAGGGCATGTGCCAAGTCTTACTAATCCTTCTTCAAAGAATTGTACGTCTTTTTCCGAAGTTCCTTCTTTGATCCAAAAGAAGACTGTATGTATAAGTACTGGATTTGTCATTTTAGTTTTATTAGTATGTGTCTCGGCTAAGTTTTTCGAACTATCACAAGATACTGTACCTATTAGGAATAATATAATCACAAAATATTTCATAGTTGTTATAAATTGAACTTTACAAAGTTTGACCAAAGAAAACTGCATTTGCGAAGAGTTTAGAGGATCCCCACCAATATCCTCTAAAGACTGGATTATCTACTAATCCAATTATATTGCCTTTACCCATCTTGGATGTAAAGACAGCTGTAGATTTTGGCATTTTAGCTAAATTATCTTTGTGGATATAACCACTTAAGTGTGGTGATTGACTATAGCGTGCAGGAGTGCTGTATTTGCCACCTACCGGCTTATAAAAAGAATTTCCTTTTTTGAAAACGGGAAGCGTAGATCGATGATAGCCATAGAACAAAGGATGCGTAATATCTATATCCGTTTTGGCAATCATACCTCCAGTTATTTTAGAACCTCTTTCTTCATTAGCATCTGCATAAGAAGGGATGGAGTTAGACTTATCATCTTCTTTTTTAGTTTTCTCCTTGTCACCAGTTTGATATTCTAAAGAAATAATTTCCTGGTTTTTCAACCACTGTAGCGCCCCTTTAATAGCAACAATGTTGCCACCTTCTCTAATCCATTCTTTAATGTCTTCGGTATGTTTATTTAATCCGTTGTAAGATCCATCTGGCATTATGATTGTCCTGTATTTTTTCAAATTAACACGAGATAAATGATCGATATCTATCATCGGAACCGCTAATTCTAATCGCTGATCGAAGTGGTGCCAGATTTCACCTGCATCATAAGAATTCACGCCATTGCCTATGAGTATCATAGCCTCCGGATCTTCAATGTTGCTAAGTGATCGACTTCCCAGATTTACGCCTGATTCTACAAGACCAGATCCAACACCAGTAATGTTCACTTGGTTTTCCATAGAGATTTTTTCCATTAATTCACGGAGCTCAGTTTGTGAATGAGTTTGATTGTTTCCGGTGGGGATAATTAAAGTCCCTCGATTATAGAGTTGGCCAGTCGTAAACGCTTCATTAGCAAGTTTGACAATTACACCATTTTTCAGTAATGTTTTAAGTGCCCTTGGAGCATAGTAGCTATTCCATTCTATTAAATAGGCATACGGATTATCTGAGCTATTCACTCGTCTTGTTAATGAAGGGAGTTCTTTTAATTGGGTTCCTACATTGATTTTCCCTTCTACTTCAGTGTATGGAATATCAAATGCCAGAGGTAATGTCCAAGCCGATACATCATAAAACAAGCTATCTTGAAAAGTGGAGACTCTTTCAAAAATAGATTTTGCAAGACGATATTGATCTTGGTCCAAAGACACATAATATCCGTTATTCTTGCCAATACTGGTTGAATTTATTTCTAATTCTTGGTCAAGTTGATGCACTTCAATTTGGTGTGATAATAATATTTCGATGAATCGATTGACCTTAACAGCATCATGTGGATCTCCGAAAGCATATCCTTTCACTTTGTTCTTATCGGCCAGTTTTCTTGCATTAAGAAATGATTGGCGTTTATATTCTAAAATTTGCTCTCTAAGCGCAACTGCAGCATCTTGTGTAGAAAACATAGTCGTAACCTGATTCCTTATTGTAAAAGGAAACGTTATCAACCCATTGTCACTTTCTTGAAGGTGTCCTCGTGAACTTGCTTGCTCGAATAATATGCCAATACTACCTTGGGCATCTGGATAGGTAGAACCTTTACCATAGTAGAAATCATCGAAAGACTCCTTTGTATAGTATAAAGAGCCTATTTTATCCAACGCCCTTCCATGGAACTTTGCGATTTCATAAGTCAACTCAGTATTCTTCTTTGGTGTGTTAGGATTATTTCTTGATTCTATGCCAGGCTGGAAAAAGAAGGTTGAATTTGTTCCCATCTCATGATGATCTGTGAGAATATCTGGCTTCCATTGATGAAATGCCTTTATTCTACCTTGACTCTCAGGATGAGTAAGCAATAACCAATCGCGATTTAGATCAAACCAGTAATGATTGGTGCGACCTCGTGGCCATGCTTCACTATACTCTCTACTATTAGAATCTGCTATTAGGTTTTTCCCTTTGTGAGAATTCACCCACGAGGCAAATCGATTCAGACCATCAGGATTATAGCTTGGATCAAATAAGATTACTGCATCATTAAGCAGTTTCTCAATTCTTTTTCCTTTGGCTGCAGCAAGGTAATAAACCGCTGCAAGCGCCCCATTGGCACCACTGGGCTCATTGCCATGGATAGAGCACCCTTGATAAACGATAATTGGCATATCCGATATATCTACATCTTCGCTTAGATTAGTATCAGTAAGCCGCAAGTGCTCCTCTCGAATTTCTTCAATTCTATTTTGGTTTTCAGGAGAGGTGATTGTAAGGTATATAAGTGGCCTCTTTTCATGACTTCGAGCATATTCAGTGAGCGTTATACGGTCGGACTCTTCTGCCAAGGTCTTCATGTAATAATATAGTTTGTCGTGAGATACATGCCATTCTCCAACTTCCCATCCCAGAAATTCTTTCGGCGTAGTTATTTCTGAATTATACTCACTATCAGGAAGATAGTAGCCAAGATCAATTTCTTGTGATAAGAGTACTGTATTGATTGCTAATAGGAATAGGAGAATTGGATATTTCATAATTATGTATTGGAAATGGCGAATATAAGCATTGATTTAATGAGAATCTGCAATGTCAATTCATTCCTATTCTTGCTATTAATATGCAGTAGCTTCCTAGTCTTTGATCTTAATAGAGATTGCTACATTTACGGTATGTATAATGTTTTGTTTTTTGCCATAATTGGAATATTCTGTGGTTTATTGGTTCTCAATATTTTCTTCAGAGTCAAAGTATTCAAGTATTACAAATACTTAGTACAAAACAGAGTGGAGTTTGGATTCTCACATTTCTTTAATGATGAGAAGATGCAAACGGAGGTATTGGATCGCTACCCTCAGCATAACGAGCAGATTTTAGCTTTCGTTGGACTCATTCGCAGATCAATTACCATGGCCAGCATAATGATTGTCGTGATCACTATGTTTGGATATTTATTGACGCAATTCCGTTAAGCCATTAGATGAATAAGCATCAGCTATCGGCGATAGGATTGGTTTTGATAGATTGGTCAATGGCTTTGTTGGCATGGATCGTATTTTTTGGTTTTAGAAAGAATATCGAAGGCATGCCAGCTAATTGGCAAAATATTAGTCAAGATGAGCGCTTGTGGCAAGGACTACTGCTGATTCCACTCTGTTGGATATTGCTCTTTACAATTTTAGGAACCTATAGAAACACTTTAGCAGCCTCAAGACTTTCAATACTACAAAATACGCTTATAGCAATTGGAATAGGAGCTTTTGTTCTTCTTCTTGGAGTCTTGAGTGATGATTTGATATTAGATTTTAAGAGTTACTTATATTCTTTCTTAAGTGTTTTTCTCATCCATTTTGTTTCGATTGCAATCGGCAGAATGATTTATTTATCCTTTCTTAAATGGCTCGTTCAAAGGCGTGTAATCTCATGGAATATATGCCTCATAGGAGGTGATTACCGAAGTGTTGTTCCGGCTTATATCAATGTTGCTAATAAGATACTAAGCGATGAAGCCTATGGAAGTAATCCAAGTGAACTTAAAGGTATAGATGAGATTTGGATTGCGGAATTCCCTCAACAAGAATTAGAGCAATTCCTACCATTATTGGTAGGAAAGGCTGGTAACAAAGGCGTATTGATACATGAACACTTATGGCGTCAATTGGAGTATCGTTATAATGCTACTCCCAAATTAAAGATGCCGTTTGTTGGGATTGAGGTAAGTCCTATCTCTTGGTGGCAGCGGCATATTAAACGAATTGGTGATCTGGGAGGGAGTTTACTTGCTCTTTTAATCTTATCGCCAATGATGCTAATGATTGCATATAAGGTTAAGAAGTCTTCAAAAGGAGGGATCTTTTATACTCAAGAAAGAATAGGAAGATGGGGAGTACCTTTTGAGATTATTAAATTCAGAACTATGATCGAAAATGCGGAACCTTCCGGTCCATCATTGGCCCGCTCTGTCGATCCTAGATGCACGCCAATAGGATTGTGGATGAGAAAATGGAGATTAGATGAAATCCCTCAGTTTCTCAATGTGATCAAAGGGGACATGTCATTAGTAGGTCCGCGGCCAGAGAGAAAGTATTATACTGATCAACTTATAGAATTGAATCATTTGTATCCTTCTCTATGGCAAGTGCGTCCAGGAATTACTTCATGGGGTCAAATAAAATATGGATATGCGTCGAACATCAATCAGATGCTTCAGAGATTCAGATTTGATCTTCTGTATATCGAGAAAATAGACTTGCTACTTGACCTCAGAATATTGTACTATACAGTCATTGTGTTATTGCAAGGTAAAGGTCGATAGGTAAAAAGAAAGGCCCCAAACATTGCTGCTTGAGGCCCATAATATTCTGAGATAATAATTTCGAATTTATTCGTCACAACGGAGGTCACCGAGTTTAATCGCTGTCAATTCTATCTCCCCATCTACTTTATCTTGATTGGAAACATCTATACAAGATCCAGAACTTCCGATATTAGAATTTATCTTATTGAAGGTCCAGGTCGTTCCAGTTGGATAATCAGATCTATCCCCCAGTAGTAAATTTTTCATTATCACAAGATCGGCACCAGTAACGAAGCCATTGCCATTGACATCACATGCCAATCTATCTTCATCACAACTGCTGATAGTTTGTAAGACTAAAGATTGCCCTATTATTACATCTTGGACAGATAAGTCTATAATAGCTTCATCATTAATCACGGGGCATATTTTCTCAAGTGTCCTTAAAGAGTCACCCACGTCAATGACATAAGTTCCTATAACTCCTATAAATACAGCAGTTTGACTACTTCCGTCCTGCATGATGAGATAAAGGCTATCTATTTCTGCTCCTTCATTATCCCTATTGGTAATTAGAAGGTTAACAATCGATCCTAAGGTAATTGAGTCAATATTAATATCCACTACTGTATCCATTGGCATCCCAGTCGTGTCCATTGGCATTCCAGTCGTGTCCATCGGCATCCCAGTCGTATCCATTGGCATTCCAGTAGTATCCATTGGCATTCCCGTGGTATCCAT
>JBLIDB010000058.1:0-22453 GCA_047634015.1 Saprospiraceae bacterium | reverse complement strand
TAACACAAATACATCTTGCAAACCATCATTGTTAACATCAGCTATATCTATCCCCATTCCAAAAAAAGAAGTCTGTGTCAAGTGACTCTTTATACGATCCCTAAATGTTCCATTTTTACGATTGATATAAAGATTGTCAGGTTGATAGTAATCATTAGCAATATAGATATCCAACCAACCATCACTATTTAAGTCGGCAATACTTAAACCCAATCCAAAGGTTGGCTTGGTAATTCCAACATCCTTTGTTGCATCTATATATTGCCCGTCATCATTTCTATAGAAGTGCGAATAACTCTCATACACCAATTTCGGATTTTCTAAATTTAATCTATGAAATGTAACAGGGTCGTATCCATAGACCAGGCTTTCATTCATCACAATACAATCGAGATCGCCATCCTTATCGTAATCAAAAAAAGCAGACTGCGTTGAAATTCCAATATCCGCAAGGCCATATTCCTCAGCTTCTTCCCTAAACGTTAGATCTCCGTTATTTATAAATAAGAGATTTTTTCTTTCTTCTCTCTCATGTGGTCCTCCTTGAGAAACATATATATCCTCCCAACCATCATTGTTGATATCAATAATGCATACACCATTAGACCAATACTTCCCTTGATTTACATTTGAAGTCTTTGTGATATCCTCAAATTTGAACTCGCCTTGATTGATATAAAGGCGATTATCGACTTGATTGCCGGCGAAGAATAGATCCGGCAATCCATCATTGTTGAAATCCCCAACTCCGACCCCAGCACCATTATAGAAATAGTCAAAATCTAATAAATTGAATTTATTACCCACATTGGGTGTCAGGTTGTTGGAAAAATCTAATCCAGATTGCGAAGCTAGAATTTTCTGAAATTCGAATGTTGCAGGAGCTGCCTTCTGATCACTTGTGCATTGGACAAAGAAAATTATGAAAGGAAGAAATATCAATAATAGAAAAGCGCTGGAATAATTAGGAACATCCTTCCTCTTCGAATTATTCTTGTCACCCTTGTAAAAAGGATTTGTTCTATGCACAACATTCATAAACATAGTCACGGTCTAATCTTAATAAATGAGAAATTTAGAAAGAATACCATTATGCTCCAAAAAATATATTCCAGAATGATATTTTGAAAGGTTTATACTTTCTTCCCTCCCCTCTCTAACTAATTCACCCATATTATTGACTATACGATAAGTCCCACCATTCAATCCTTCAATATAAAGCATATTTGTGGCGGGATTTGGGTAAAGCTTTAATTGCCGAGTTCTTTCAATATCTACTGTAGGCACTATTAAATTACAGAAACTCTGCTCATCATCAATCTCTATAACTCCTCCCGGCTCTAAAACCCTATCTTCAAATGCGGGATAATCTAAAGGAAACCTTTTAGCCCGAAATGTTATGTTATTGCCTATTCCTAAATCTACACCTTGGTTCACAACTTGACCAGCTTTAAAAGGTACTACATATTCCCAAACAACATTACCTTCTGGATTCAATTCATATACATAACCCCACCTTCCTGCACATATCAGCCAATTATCATTGGGCAATACTTGCATACTTGATAATCCAGCAGAATAGGCCTGATTTAAGGTATCAGGATGAATTCGTGTTTCCATAAAACCATTATTAATTTGTGCCATATCATAAGAAGCGATATTGGAATCGAATAGCATTGCATACCCTGTTGGTATTGTATGTGCTGGAGACAGATTATGACCCAATCTATTATTGAATAAACCTATTACTCCAAAGTCCTCGTCTCCATTTTCGGCATCAGGATTAATCCAATGTACATCATGCTGGAAAAATAATCTTTGATCTTCATCAGTACCAGCTTGATACGTTTTCGGATTGCCCCATCTATACAACAAGTCTCCTCCTTTTTCAGAATTCCCACCAGTAGAACTCCTAGCCTCTTGAGTAGTAGTGCTATGATCTATGATCCAAAATTCATTAAAATACGGTACACTCACTACTATCTGATCCAGCACAGGGTTGTAATCAATAGCATTTATATGGAGCCAATCGGGATGAGCATCATGCTCGTCGTAATTAAAGTCCACGCGTTCTGGTTGGAAACCGACAATCCCATAGTTCTTTTGATTGGGATCCAAATCTTGAATAAGATGATCCCATATATGCCATTCCCATACTATAGCATCGGTCTGTGGGTTCCACTCCAGTATTGATTCCGTCCATACTCTACCTTGAGTAATTAAACTCGGATCTCTCCCGGCGGATACGCAATCCACGCTATCTATACTCCGCCACGTTATAAGTAATATGTTCCCATTCGGCATCGGAGCGATATCATGATGGAATCTCATACTATCATTGTTAATGGTAATGCGACTGATTATATCGTTATCCCATGATTTAATTTCCACAGTCTCTCCACCACCTCCGGCCCATATAGGGTCATTAACTGCGCTTGATGCCCTGCGTTTGCACTGTGCGATGGCTCCGCTTTCTAAGAGATAGACAGAGTTACCCGGACGCGTCTCTTCAAGATCAACCCAATCATGAACGACTTCACCACAATTATCTAATAAGAAGACCGTACTCTGATTATGCGGATATATTAAGTTATAACCATCATATATATTATCAGAATCCACACTTAAGACCCCAACGGTCCTTTGTGCAGTGCTATTTAGGCAAATAATTAATCCAAAAACCAAGACTATGTATCTAATCATACTTGTATTCTTAAACCTATAACGAAAAATATTACAAAAAAAAAGGGGCACGAGGCCCCCTTTTCATGTTTTGATTTTAAATAATCTCTACTTTAAGGTAATAGGCCAATCCGCTCCTCCTGTATAGAATAGAACAGAATTACCTGCCTCACCGTAAGTGTTGACCCAATTAATAGTCCACTCATTTCCTTCGATTTTCGAATCAAAAGTCCATGTATCACCATAACTATCAACAACTGCAGTAAAAGCTACTTCCGCACAAACCTCCTCAAAGTTAATTCCTGGTTGACTTGCTATAGCTCCATAACAAGCATAGGCTCCAAAAGACCAGTCATTAAAGAAATAGGTTCCGCCTCCTTTGGCAACGATATCAACCGAGCCATCCGCAACTGTAGCACCACACCATGCATCTGTAGTAACATATGCATATGAACCCGTCAAATCTGAAGGGCAGTTCGCAGGCATTGTGTAATTAAAATGACCTCGGAATGATGGTCCTACGACCGTTGCTGAAGAATTCTGTTGTGAAAACACTCTTCCATCAGTCAATTCTACTCTTCCTTCAAAATTAAAGTTATCACCCGCTTTTACTATGTCTGCAGCTACTCCAGCCGCTGATAAGGCATCTGTACCTGAAATAGTAACTGTTGGCGCTTGAAGATATCCTCTCTCGTTTGAAGTAAACTGATCAGCGGACATTCTCAAAAATTCTGTAGGCCCACTGCTGTTATCTCCATTATCAGGATTATTATCATCAAATGTAATATCGACAACATATTGAGAAACAAGTGCTCCTCCTTCTTCGTCAACAAACTCTACATTATAAGAGTAAGTAGATCCAGCTATATCAAATAGATTGAGCAATGCATCCGTCTGATCTATGAGTCTTGGGTATGCACCCTTCTCAACAGTATCAAGTACCACAATTGGTAATCTATCCTCATCTTGACATGACGATACAAATAAAAGTACCATCAAGATCGCGAATATTTTATTATATAATTTCATCGTATACTTTCTTTTTATTAATTAATAAAGATCAACGCTGCCATCATCCCAGAACACACGATCTGTAAATGTCCTTTGTGTGGCATTTGAGTTTCGAGCAACGTGAACTGCTGGCAACAAGAATGTTCTTGGAAACTCTCCATAAGAAGATTCTAAGGCAGGCTGCATATTATTTGGCTTACCTGTTCTACGATATAGATTGTATGCTTCCAGTCCATTACCATAAGATGCGATCATCATCTCCTTTGCTACTAAGTCTAACTTTCCATCTGCAGTTGCAGCATCATATAGAGCAAGTATGCTTGTAAGATAGTTATCGACATCTGCTTGATCAGCGCCAAATAATTCCTTAATGGTACCTTCTTCACCACTTCGTAGGAGTACTGTCGTACCCATAGTACCAGCTACAAGACTTTCGAAACTTAGCGCCTTCGCGATAGAAGCACGAGCACCACTTTCAAATAGTACTCTTGCATCATCATTAGTTCCTAAGGTTAGAGCTGCTTCTGCTCTCATAAGATCAACCATCGAAGAAAGCATGATTGGTAAGATTCCTTCTCCCATTCCACCTGTTGTACCTTCATTTTGAGTTGCTACAAAAGTATCATCATCGAACTGCCCTCCTCCAGGATACAATCCATATGAAGTTCGTGTTGGGCCATCTGGTGGGATACCGTCAGGATTCAAGTGATCTCTACCAGAGTATCCTGAATTAGGAATCACACAGTAAGGGACATTTGGGCTTGTAATTTCCCAAAAAGCTGGCTTAGATGCTTGATCTGGAAAGATCGAGAAATGACAAGAATAGGTAGTCTGATCCTGCCCTTCAGCATCATCAATCTTTCTGTAGAAATAATATCTCCTTCTAGGATCCGTGATTGTTGCACCATCTGCAGTCGTCTTGTCACCGACAAGAAGCCACATAAAGTAATTAGACAAATAACCACCATCAGCTGTCTCATAGTGTTGCTGGTACATCCAGTGACGAGAGTTTGGATTCGTTCGTTGGCTTCCATAATTAAATTGGAAATCATCTGCTGCTGTAGTAATGATATTTCCACCACTAACTAATGCGTTAATTGTACCAGCATCCTTCATATTCAAGGCTGCCTTCAATTTAAAAGTATTCGCTACTTTGATCCACTGTCCAGCATCGCCGTTATAAAACCCTTCATAACTCGGGCCTGCAGCTGCTGTTCCTGTCAATTGAGTAATCGCCTCATCTAATAGAGATAACGCAAAAGCATACACATCAGTATCAGCATCTGCTGCAGGAGAAATCACATCCGTTCCTTGTCCCGCTTCTGTGTTCGGCACACCACCTAATAAATCCGTAAGTGTCAATAGACTATACGCCTTCATAATCTTTGCACTACCTGCATGGATATCAGATCCACTGGCTTCTGAAAGCGCTACAAGGGCATCCACATCAGGAAATAGGCCAGAATATGTATTGAACCAAAGACCGTCAAAGGCCCCATCAGTAGCAAAATCCTCGTAAGTACCTCCTCCAGCATGATACATTCTTGATGCAGCGCCAGGCGTTCTTTCAGCATTTAAATAAACGCTTCTAAATGACAACTGGATATTATTATACAAGTCGTTCAAACTTGCATTCTCAGGAGTCAATGAATTTGGATTATCTAGGAGATCAAGGTCCAAGTTCTCACAAGAACTTGCCAGTCCCAAGAGAAAAACTGTTATTATTATTTTATTGAAATATTTCATATTTATATTTTATTCATTTCGATTAGAAATCCGATAAGATGAACTTATCTTTAAAAAGTAACATTGAGACTTACCCCATATTTACGGGCAGTCGGTGCAGTACGGAAATCTAATCCTCTACCATTACCTACTCCTGTACTAATTACTTCTGGATCAAAATTCATTCCCGCAGGAATATTTGGCGCATTGTACCATAAGTTCTCTCCAGAAATCGTAAATCCTACTCTTCCAAAAGGAGTATTTTCCAAAAGCTTCTGAGGAACAGCATACGTTAAAGAAACCTGACGCAACCTAAGCACTGTACCATCTAGTATAGCACCTTCATCCGTAAAGAATGTAGCAAATGCTTCATCACCTACATATACCTGCTTATCGTTAGGTGTTCCGTCTGAATTCGCAGCATTAGGTAAAATGATAGGCACAGATCTATCGAAATCTGAATCCACTGTGTTTCCACGAGCCAACAATGCACCAACAGTAGAGGAATACAACTCTCCTCCATGCGTATACTGCCATTGAAATCCAAAACTCAATCCTTTGAAACTGAAGTTATTCATCCAGTTCGCAGTAAACTCAGGATTTGGATCCGCAATTACTCCTAATCCACCATTTACATAGCCTCCTTGGCCATCGACAAGAATTCTTCCTTCATCATCCCTGGCAAACTGACGCCCGTATATTACGCCAAAAGGCTGCCCTGGGATAGCATAGTTACCAGGACTTGTAAATCCTGCGACAAACACTCTATCAATACCTTCGAAGATCTCATTAACTGTAGATATATTCTTAGTATAATTCAATGTCAGATCCCAAGAGAAATCTCCTAAAATTAGTGGTGTGATATCTATTCCTAATTCAATTCCTTTGTTTTGTACTTCTGCTGCATTTACAGTTGTGCTTGTAAACCCTGTAGCAGGATCCAATGGAAGACTAATAATCAAATCTTTTGATGTCTTGTTATAAAGAGAAAGGTCAAGACCAATTCTGTTATTCAAGAATCTCGCTTCTACTCCTCCTTCTATTTCTGTAAATAACTCCGCTTGTAAATTTCTGTTTCCCAAGTTCCCAGAAACACCGTTCGTATTTAATACTTGTCCTCCTGGAGAAACAAATTGGTTCGTCTGAGAATTCAATACATTACGGGTAGAATACGGATCAGGATATCCTGCAGATGTTCCATATCCAAATCTCAACTTCAAATAATTCAAGACTGAACTATTCTGCAAGCTTGAAAATGCATCTGTAGGTACAAATGATACTGATGCTGATGGATAAAACACTGAATTATTGCCAGGCTCTAATACAGAAGTCCAGTCATTTCTTCCCTGAACGTTCAAGTATAAGAATGACTTATATCCAAAAGTTGCTGTTCCAAAAACACCGAGTGTGTTTTCTTCTGATTCGAAGTTAAATGCATTATGATCAATAAAGTTACCGTGTCTAATTAATCCATAAACGAACTGATTAGAGGATAAAGAACCTACACCATCGATAGACTCTCTTCTACTATTCACTCCAACAACCCCGTCTAAAGTTAAATCATCACTTAAAGTAAAGTTGTAAAGCACGTTAACGAGCTGATCCGTAATCTTATTAGATCTTGAGAATGTTTGCAATTCTCCATCTGGAGTTCTTGGACCACCTCTATTTATATACCGCTGATTCTTTTGGATATAATTATCCAATCCCAGTCTATATAAAACAGTTAAGTTCTCATTCAACTCATATGACAATTCCGTAGTAGCGAAAAATCTATTGATAGATTCTGTTTGACCAGTATTATTGAGCGTCCATAGCGGGTTCTGAATAGCTCCACCTCTGCGGTAGTAGACATTAGAACCATCAATAGGAGACTGATAAGGTAGTCCATTAAGATCTACAGATCTCGGCGTAAACAATAATGCTCCAAAAAGACCATTACCATCACCACCAAATCCAGTACCTGTCAAAGGCGTTTCTCTATTACTTGCTACGAAGTTGTAACTACCCTTCAAGTTTAATCCACTTGCAAGCTGAGTTCGAGCTCCTAATCCAAAGTTGTGCTTATCTAAGAAGTTAGATCTCGCAAAATCATTACGCTCATCCTTAGCAGGTGTAAATCCTTCCTCTGTCAAAAATGAATATGTAGCTGAAATCGAAGTATTCTCATTCACACGACTCTGAAGAGATACAGATGTATTGGATGTAAGACCCTTATTAAAGAAATTTTCTACTGAATTGAATGGCTGAAACGGATATTTAGCTCCAGCATACTCAGGAAAATCATCTGCATATTGTCCTTGATCGTATGGGTGTGTAATTAATACTTGTCCATTCTCTTCTCCTTTATAATCAGATCCGTAAGAAGAAGGGTTCAAATCATCAAATGCAGCTCCCCAGTTTGAGAAGAACCATCCAAATCCGGCATTAAATCCATTTCCATAAGTATTTTGATAATCCGGAAGGTTTGCAATCTCAGATTGAAATATACCCTGATTGATAGAGATTTCCATCTTCTTGTTCGCACTCGTAGCTCCTGATCCGTTTTTAGTAGTCACTAAAATCACACCATTTCGTCCTGCTTCTCCATATAGTACGGTTGCAGAAAGTCCCTTAAGTATAGATATTTCTTGAATGGTGTTAGGATCCAAATCAAGAAAACGGGATGAAGAAGTCGCTCCTCCAGAACCAAATCCATCGTTTGTGTTAGTACTTGTATTAAAAGGTACTCCATCAACTACGAATAATGGTTGATTAGAACCAGTAATAGTAGAAAATCCACGGATAATAATGTTTGTTCCAGATCCAGCAAGTCCTGATGTAGCAGTAATATCTACACCTGTTGCCTTACCTCTTAATAAACGCGCGACATCTGTCTCCTGTCGTGCTGTTAAAGCCTTGCTATCGAGTGTTGTGACTCCATAACCTAAGGCCTTTTTAGATTTTTTGATACCGAGACCGGTAACAACAATCTCATCTAATAATTCACCTTCAGATAAGATGACCTCAACATTAGATGTCGAAGTGATATCCAAATCTTGAGATTCAAATCCCGTGAAACTTACGACTAAGGTAGTCGCACCTGAAGGCACATCAAGGGAAAAAGATCCGTCAATGTCAGTAATTGTTCCTACTGAAGTTCCCTTCGCAAGAATGTTTGCCCCAATTATTGGTTCTCCACCACTATCTAATACAGAACCTGTTACGGTTTTCTGTGCCATAGAAAGCGAGACCAATGCGAGCGAAAAGAAAAGTAATAGTGAAAGTCTTTTCATACTAATTTCGGTTTAGTTATTTAATAAATTGTATTATCTGACGCTTTAGTCAAAACACAAAATTAACTTTCTCTTCACAATAAACAAGCGATATCCCAATCTAATGAATAAAGATTGTTACGGCAAGAGAATCAATTTGATGTAAAAATTTCACATTTAGGGTCAAAAAATTTCTATAAATTGGTTTTTCCTTTCAGAACCAAATAATATTTGCCGATAAGCAATTATACTTAGCGCGATAAAGTATAAGATTGTGATCTATAAATGTTAATTATCTCATAACCCTTCACAAACTGGCAATATTTAAAATTGGCATTCTACTCTATATTGCTCTCTAACCATGTTCGGGCATTGACAAATGCCTGTAGCCAAGGGCTGACTTCATCTTTTCTATCATCAGGATAATATGCCCAATTCCATGGGAATATAGATCTTTCGATATGAGGCATCGTTACCAAATGTCTGCCGTCAGCACTGCAAAGCATGGCAGTATTGAAGTCACTCCCATTAGGATTCGAAGGATATGACTCATATCCATACTTTCCCACTATGTTATATGCAGATTCTGACTGGTTGAGGATAAATTTCCCCTCTCCATGCGATATCCAGACGCCGAGCGTTGTTCCAGCAAGATTACTTAGCATTACTGAATTATTATCTGGAATAGTTACTGAAGTAAATGCGCTTTCATGTTTTCCAGAATCGTTATAATCCATTGAAGAACCTTCCTGACCTAATAAATCAAGATCGACCATCAGTTGGCATCCATTACATATACCAATAGACAGTACGTTTGGTCTTGCAAAGAATCCACCTAAGGCTTTTTTGGCCTTGGGGTTATATTTAAAGGACCCAGCCCAACCTTTTGCCGAACCTAAAACATCGGAATTAGAAAAGCCTCCTACGGCACCCAAAAACTGAACATCTTCAAGTGTTTCTCTTCCATTAATAAGATCCGTCATGTGAACATCTCTAACATCAAATCCTGCCAAATAGAGTGCATGGGCCATCTCACGCTCTGAGTTACTCCCTTTCTCCCGGATTATGGCCGCCAATGGGCGATTTTGTGATTCCTTACGAGAAGGTAACTTCCCCGCAAAAGTTGAAGGAAAAGAAAAAGTCAACGGCTGATCTTTGTAATTCTGATATCGAACTAATGCAAGTGTGGGTGTTGTTTGTTTAGTATCTAGCAGGTAAGAAGTCTCATACCAAACATCTCTTAATGCTGAAACGCTCAAATTGATGCTTGTCTGAGCATTTGAAATGCTAAAATCATCTCCCTCTCTAACACTTCCAATCTTGATCAATTGGACGTCTGCATGAGCGCATAAAATTTCAATATCTTCAGACGCCTGAATGACTAATGCAGCATTCTCTGCAAATAGGGTTGTCACTAAATTATCATCTCCAAGACCACTAAGATCGATCTGAGCT
The DNA here is from genome assembly GCA_047634015.1 of Saprospiraceae bacterium. Lineage (GTDB taxonomy): Bacteria > Bacteroidota > Bacteroidia > Chitinophagales > Saprospiraceae > JAJRXG01. The sequence goes on along the minus strand of JBLIDB010000058.1, from coordinate 12,326 downwards.
GTGATATTATTTTCTACAAAACACATTTCGAGCAAGGTAGTAACAAGCCCTCCTGTTGAGACATCATGACCTGCAGTTATAACTCCTGATCGGATGGCTCTCTGAACAGTATTAAAAGCTTTTCGAATATAAGCGCATTTTTCTAAAGTATATGTTCGAGAACCTACCTTATTCATTACCTGTCCAAAAGCAGTACCGCCTATTTCAAAGTTTCCTTTAGTGAGACCTATGTAATATATGTCACCAGCATTCCTTTTGAGCACGGGCTCTATAATATTATCTATAGAATCACAATGTCCTGCCGCAGATACAACGACTGTTCCGGGAGCGATCACAACCTTGTCCGTATACTTTTGCTTCATGGACAAAGAGTCCTTACCTGTAGGAACATTAATTCCCAAAGCAATGCAATAATCAGACAATGCTTCCACCGCTTGATAGAGTCTAGCATCTTCGCCCTCCGTTCTGCATGCCCACATCCAATTCGCAGAAAGAGACACTGAAGAAAGTCCATCCTTAAGAGGGGCCCAAATGATATTCGTAAGTGCTTCTGTTACTGCATTGCGAGCTCCTGCCCTTGCATCTATAAGCCCACTTATTGGTGAATGGCCTATGGATGTTGCAATCCCCTCCTTCCCCTCAAAATCCAGGGCCATGACAGCACAATTATTTAAGGGTAATTGAAGCGGGCCAGCACATTGTTGCTTAGCCACTCTACCTCCTACACAACGATCCACTTTATTCGTGAGCCAATCTTTACATGCTACTGATTCTAATCTTAGGACATCTTTTATATATGATTCAAGGTTATCTTCTTTGTATGTTATTTCACTGAATAATTGCTTCTTGAGCTCATCATTCATAATTGTCTTTGGGCTACTGCCAAACATATCTGATAAAGCCAGGTCCATAGGTCGAGCACCTGTTGACTTAGAAGTAATTTCAAATCTATCGTCAAGAGACACTTCCCCAACAACAAAAAGAGGCGCTCGCTCACGTTCGGCTAATCTTATTAATACAGGAAGGTCTTCATTTGAAATAATCAACCCCATTCTCTCTTGAGATTCGTTACCAATGATTTCCTTTGCAGAAAGAGTTGGGTCTCCCAAAGGAAGTTTATCTAGATCAATATGCCCTCCGACCTCTTCGACCAATTCTGAAAGACAATTCAAATGCCCACCTGCACCATGATCATGGATAGAAACAATAGGGTTTATATCACTTTCTACCAATGCTCGAATTACATTGGCAACTCTCTTTTGCATTTCAGGATTGGATCTTTGCACAGCATTCAATTCTATCCCAGAACTAAATGCCCCTGTATCAGAAGAAGATACCGCAGCACCACCCATCCCGATTCTATAGTTATCTCCACCAAGGATCACAACTTTATCCCCTTTTTTAGGAGTGGCTTTCAGTGCTTGTTCTAATTTACCATATCCTATACCTCCAGCTTGCATTATGACCTTATCATATGCTATAATCTGCTCGTCCTCCTGATGTTCGAATGTAAATACTGATCCGGCAATAAGCGGTTGTCCAAATTTATTCCCGAAATCCGATGCTCCATTGGACGCTTTTATCAGAATATCAACAGGTGTTTGATACAACCAAGGACGCGGAGGAACTTTACCTTCCCAAGGCCTATTATCTTTTAATCTGGAATAGCTGGTCATATAGACTGCAGTGCCTGCCGATGGAATCGACCCTTGTCCTCCTGCTAATCGATCTCGTATTTCACCTCCCGATCCTGTGGCAGCACCACTAAATGGTTCTACAGTAGTAGGGAAATTATGCGTCTCTGCCTTAAGAGAAATAACAGAATTGAATTCCTTCTTTCTATAGAGACTTGGGATAGTAGGATCATTTGGCGCAAACTCCACTGCCGTAGGACCAGCAATAAAAGCAACATTATCATTATATGCAGAGACGATTCCCTTCGGCTGAGCTTTAGAAGTCTTTTTAATTAAATGAAATAAAGAATGCTCTTTGACCTCACCATCAATCTGAAAAGTGCCATTGAAGATCTTATGTCTGCAATGTTCACTATTTACTTGACTAAATCCAAACACTTCAGAATCCGTTAGATGCCGACCTAATCTATTTGCAAGATCTTCCAAGTATTGGACTTCATCCGAATTAAGAGAGAGACCTTCATTGGCATTATATTCGGCAATATTATCTATCTCTATTACTGGTTCAGGCTGGATATCAAATTGGAAAATATCTTGATTGAGTCCCTCGTATTTCTCAGAAATCATTGGGTCAAATTCTTTATCTGGATAAAAGGTCTCTATCCTCTTGACTCCTTGGATTCCCATATTCTGAGTAATTTCTACCGCATTGGTACTCCAGGGTGTGATCATAGCAGCTCGAGGACCAATAAATGCACCTTGAATTTCTACTGATTCTATCTGATTTCGGCCTCCAAAGAGCCAGATCATTTTCTCAATTACCTCGGCAGACAATTCTGAAGTAACTTCTACCGCATATATTTTCTCACTGGCAAGCCCAAAATAGTAGATCATATTTCAAATTATTCTAAGGTGTAAAGTTCTATTTAATTTCAAACCTTATCCTTATGAGCCACTATGATTTATAAACATTAATTTTAGAACTTGAGATATAGTCATTTCTCTTTATTGCTTGCATGACAAACTAATAGCCTGACAACTAAGAATTTGATCAAATAACTTGGACTTATGGATCACTTCGATTTAGATTTGTCTTGATGAATTCAAACAAAGACTATTGCGCCTTTAGTTATTTCTATTTTTTCAGCCTAACTGAAAGTAGGACACGAGTATAATCAGGAGCGATAATTGCATGATATATAAGGAGTCCTACGGTGTAGGGCTCTTTTTTTTGTTGCGTTAATATGAGAAGAAAAACAAAATTAGTTGTTCAAGGTTTCCCTGGAAGCTTCCATGATGAAGCAGCGCGAAGATATTTTGGAAGTAAGCACATGGAAATCGTGCCTGCCGAAAGCTTTGATATACTTGCTAGGACTCTGGAAGAAGATTCCACTATCAATTATGGAGTAATGGCTATTGAAAATTCAATTGCCGGATCTATACTGCAGAATTACCGAATTCTACGAGAACGAAATTTTTGGATCTCCGGAGAGATCTATCTCCGTATAAGCCACCAGTTGATGGGGCTTAAAGGGCAACAAATGGGCGATATACATACTATAGAGTCGCATCCTATGGCGATTTATCAATGCCAGGAGTTCTTAAGAAAACACCCCAATATCAAAATTGCGGAGTCTGAGGATACTGCTCTATCTGCAGCTTATATAGCTCAAAAAAACAGGCAAGGAGTAGCTGCAATAGCAAGTCAAGCTGCTTCAACAGAGTATGATCTTGATATTATCGAAAGAAATATCGAAACATCAAAGGTGAACTATACACGCTTCATTGTGATATCAAGAGAAGGAGAATATACTTCATTGGGTAATGCTAATAAAGCATCGATCTATCTCAGAGTACCGCATAAACATGGAAGTCTCCTTAAAGTACTTCATCATATTGCAGAACATAATATCAACATTAGTAAGCTTCAATCCTTTCCCGTAGTAGGTGAAATGAATAATTACTACTTCCATCTTGACTTAGAATTCGATCATATTCAGCAATATGAAAACTGTCTAGAGGAAGTGCGGAAAGTAAGCATAGGATTAGAAGAATTAGGGATTTATACAAAAGCGAGGATTCATGATTATCAAACCGTCAAGTAGAATAGGAGATGTCAAGGCATACTACTTCGCTACTAAGTTAGCCGAGATTGATGCTATGAATAAAAGGGGTGAGGATGTCTTGAACATGGGTATCGGAAGTCCCGATCTCGCTCCGCACAATAGTGTTATCGACGCATTGAAAAATGCTGCTATGGCCCCAGATGCTAATAAATACCAGAGCTATAAAGGGATTCCGGCTCTTAGATCCGCATTTGCTGCGCATTATACAGACATACTCGACACCCAAATTGATGCAGACACAGAAGTCCTGCCGCTCATAGGTTCAAAAGAAGGAATCATGCATATCGCTATGTCTTTCTTAGAAGCTGGAGATGAAGTTTTGGTACCCAATCCTGGCTACCCGAGTTATCGTGTGACAACAGAATTAGCAAGTGCAACCGCTAAGTTCTATGATCTGGAAGAATCAAAGGACTGGCTCCCTGACTTAAATGCCTTATCCAGTCAAGATTTATCCAAGGTCAAAATAATGTGGATTAACTATCCCAATATGCCCACTGGGGCAAAAGCCAGCAGAGGCTTCTTTGAGCGCTTAGTTGAATTTGGATTACGTCATGAAATACTAATCTGTCATGATAATCCATATAATATGATACTCAATGAAGAACCTATGAGTATCCTTAGTGTAAAAGGAGCTAAAGAATGCTGTCTCGAACTTTGCAGTCTTAGCAAAGCCTATAACTTGGCTGGCTGGAGAGTAGGAGCATTAATTGGAGCTAAGGAATATATCGATGTTGTTATGAGATTCAAAAGCAACATGGATAGTGGCATGTATAAGGCCGTTCAGGTTGCTGCAACTCAAGCATTAGCATTAGATCATAATTGGTTTGATTCTATTAATGAGATCTATACAGAAAGAAAGAAAGTTGTCCAGCGGATATTTGATGTTTTAGATTGTAGATATGAGGACAATACTGCTGGTCTATTTGTATGGGCGAAGGCCCCTGATTATATAGCTGATGTTCCGAGCTGGGTGGATGAGATACTCCATAAGGCGAAGGTATTTATTACGCCAGGCTTCATATTTGGTAGTAATGGTGAGCGATACTTACGAATTGCGCTTTGCTGTCCCGTTGAAATATATCAGGATGCTTTGTCGAGGATAGAGCATACCATTGTTAAATCTATAGCCACAGTATGAAAATAGGAATCGTAGGTTTAGGATTGATAGGTGGTTCAATAGCTAAAGATTTAAAAGTCCTTGGCCATGAAATATTGGGTCATGATAGAAATGACAACCATTCGTCAATAGCTTTGGAACTTGGATTGATTTCAGAATCTCTGAGTTTAGAGGATTTATCTCTTCGATGTGAAGTAATATTTGTGAGTATTCCTGTAGGCCATACGGGAGATGCGATTCTTGAGCTTCTTAGCATCAAGGGATCAAACAATACAATTATAGATACGGCTTCTACAAAGCTGAGTATCTGCAAGAAGGTATTAAACCACCCCGAGAGGAGTAGGTTTGTAGCTTGTCATCCTCTTGCAGGAACAGAATTTAGTGGTCCAACTGCAGCGATCAATAGCTTATATAAAGGAAAGAAAAACATTATTTGTGAGGAGCATCTATCAGATGAACGCAGATTGGATACAGCGATAGAATTGATGAGTCAATTGGGGATGCAGAACATATTCATGGATCCAGATCAGCATGACAAGCACATGGCTTATGTATCGCATCTATCCCATGTAAGTGCATTTGCCTTAAGTACTGCTGTGCTCAATATTGAAGAAGATCAAAAGCAGATTTTCAATTTGGCAAGTACCGGATTTGAATCTACAGTTCGACTAGCAAAGAGTAGTCCACAAACTTGGTCTTCCATTTTCGTTGATAATTCTGATCATTTGGTAACTGCTCTGGATTCATACATTCTTCAACTTCAAGAATTAAAAACTGCTATCCAAAATAAGGACGAAGAAGCATTAAAGAACAAAATCCAGGCCTCCAATGAGATTAAGCGCATTCTCACTGGCATGAAACATAATGTCGTTAGGCTATCATAAACCGAATTCAAATAAACATCTTAATAAAGGTAATCAAGAATTAAAATTAGAAAAATGGAAACACAGATACAATCGCCAAGCGAGAGACGCAATTGGTTCAGAAAGACACAATACCCTACCGTTATAGGGGGACCTTGTAGCGCCGAAACAGAAGAACAAGTTTTCGAAACTTGCCGTGCTATAAAGGCAAATGGTAAAATAGATATTCTTAGAGCAGGAATCTGGAAACCACGAACTCGTCCAGGATCCTTCGAAGGAATAGGAATAAAAGGACTTCCATGGATGCGTCAGATGAAGATCGAAACTGGATTACCTGTAACTGTTGAAGTTGCAAAGGCAGGACATGTAGAAGCTTGCTTAGAGTTTGACATGGACATCCTTTGGATTGGAGCGAGAACTTCTGTCAACCCATTTGCAGTCCAAGAGATCGCTGAGGCAGTGCGTGGAGTTGATATTCCGATTCTTGTGAAAAATCCAATCAACCCAGATCTCGCTCTATGGATGGGAGCAGTTGAAAGATTCGAAAGAGTAGGCATCAAGGACGTGGGTGTTATTCATAGAGGATTCAGTAATACTGCTGAAAAAATCTATCGTAACAGACCAGAATGGCAGATCGCTATAGACTTTATGTCAAAGCGCCCTGAACTTCCTATGATCTGTGATCCAAGTCATATCTGTGGGAATCGCCACATGCTAAAAGCGGTATCTCAAAAAGCAGTCGATCTTAACTATGATGGATTAATGATAGAATCTCACCGAGATCCAGATAATGCATGGAGTGATGCCAAGCAGCAAATCACACCAGAGATCCTTCACAAAATGATCTCTGAGTTGATACTTCGTCACAATCACGAAGATGATGCCGCTGCTCAAGGAAGTCTGAAATTCTTACGTCAAGAACTTGATCAAATCGATGATGATTTGATTAATCTCCTTGGTTCACGGATGGGTATCTCTCGTAAGATCGGAGATTATAAGAAAGAAAATAAGATGACAATCTTACAACCTAAAAGGTGGCAAGATATCCTTGAAAAAGCTCAAGAAAGAGGTAAGAATAATGACCTTAGTAATAAGTTCATTAGTGAACTACTTCGATCAATTCATGATGAAAGTATCGATCAGCAAGAAAAGATGATGTAATCATAAATCATCTAAACATAAAAAAGGAGGCAATTTTAATGAATTACCTCCTTTTTTATGTAAACCACTACCCTATTCTTAGAAAGGGAGATCGTCAAAATCTTCTGTTGTATTTGCTTTTACTTCATCACTTGGCTTCGGCCATGATCCTGGATCTGATGGTGCTGAGGGTGCACTCATGGCAGGAGCAGCAGCTTGCATCACTTCAATCCTCCATCCTTGAATAGAATTAAAATATTTTACTTCGCCTTGAGGATTCGTCCATTCTCTACCTCTAAGGTTAATGCTCACTTTGACATCACTTCCTACTGGAAAGCTATCAAGTAATGCGGTTTTATCCTGCACAAATTCTATCATTATGTGTTGTGGATATTGCTCATCGGTAGTAACAACCAGTTCTCTTTTGCGAAAACCATTACTTCCAAATGTTTGAACCTCTCCTACTAGCTTAACTTTTCCTTGGACTTCCATTCTTGTAATTTATTAGAGTACAATAATATGTGTTTTTATCCAATATACTGAACGTAGTAGGCTAAGAGCTCGTTATAATTTGACCCTTTGGTCTGCTTTCGCAAAATTTTATCATGTGCAGCGCTGTTCTTCTGTCTTGTAGCTAAGGCTATACTCCCTCATCACGCCTTGTTCAAAACAAAAATTCACCGCCATCGACTCAAATACCAATTCATAATAAGTTCTAATGTCATAAGCCTTTGTAACTTCTAAAATAGCTTTACTTCCGACTTGTTTTTATCGCATTCCTTTTTGTGTTCGGTAACTGAATCAGTCAAGACTTTTACAATCTAATGACAATACAATGACATGTTAAAATTATTTTTGTAACTGATCTATGTTGAACTATTTTAAGCTAATTACTGTCACTCATAAGAACCTCGATACAGAGGAACTCTCCCATTTTGTGATTCGTCATGAAAATGAGAATGAGCTGGTGGATAAGCTACAAGCAATTAAAGAAGATTTTAAACAAGATGAGATCTTTTATCTTGCTACTTGTAACCGGATTGTTATCCTCCTCTTTGGTCATCATTCCATCGACAAAGAATCGGCGATTGATCTATTCCTCCATATCAATCCTGAACTCCAGTATGGTGAGCATCTAAACTTAGCTAAAGTAATTTCCCATCATGTTGGCCTTACAGCTATCAATCACTTATTGGAAGTGACTTCTTCTATTGATTCACTTGTAGTTGGTGAAAGAGAAATATTCCGTCAATTTAGAGATGCTTATAAGTTCTGTTCCAGTAAGGGGTTATGTGGTGATAACATGAGAATTCTGCAGCAATCTGCTGTGAAGGCTTCTAAAGCTGTCTATACAAAAACAGGAATAGGAACGAAACCAGTATCGGTAGCTTCCTTAGCGATTCAAGAATTTTTGAAAAGAAATTTAGACAAGTCAGCAAAAATCCTCTTAATCGGTGCAGGAGAAACGAATACGAAAATAGGTAGGTTCCTTAAAAAACATGAATACACTAACCTTGTTATTTTCAACCGCTCTCTCAATAATGCCCGAGAGCTTAGCGAAGAGCTTAATGCTGAAGCTCAATACCTCACTGATCTCGAAAATTATGTGGACCCTTTTGAAGCCATATTTGCCGCCACTTCATCACAGGAGGCTTTAATTACTCCAGCGCTATGGTCGAAGATCAATCCTCATCAAGAGGTCAAAACAATTATCGACCTATCTATTCCACATAATGTATCTCCTCAAGTAAATGCGCTACCTAGTGTAGATTATATCAGTATTGACTCTATCCGACAGATTGCGGAAGAAAATCTGGTGTTTAGAAATAGTAATATTGCATCTGCAAGAGCTATCCTTCGGGAATACCTTGATGAGTTCACCAATCTTTTTGAACGCCGTAAAGTGGAACGTGCTTTCAAAAAACTCCCGAATGAAATCAAAGAGATCAAGCATCGAGCCTTAGATCTCATCTATAAAGATCAAATCGCTACCCTTCCACCTGAGACGCAGGCACTCATAAGCGAAATCGCTAGCTATATGGAGAAGAAATGCGTCGCCGCTCCTATCAAATTAGCAAAACAACTTATTTAGATTCAATTTTCTTGGATTTAGAAAATTGCGTCAAAACTTACTTTTCTTCTATCATAGGATCTGTAGAACAAAGAATAATATATTACATTCAAATGTAATGTTTGGTCTGGTTTTTGGTAATAATTGATTAATGGAAGGCTTAATAAAGCTTTTCGACAAGAAATTACATTACAAAATTAGAAAATACAGACATGATAGACCTAAACAAAACCGCTGTATTAGGCAAGTGTGTTAAGAACTGGGACGCATTTTATGCCTCTAATTATGAATGGCTCTATAGGTCATTTCTCGAAAGTTCCAAGAATACCCTATTGGCTAAAAACCTAACAGATCGTATGATGACCAAATTGGTTTTGATGCATCCAGATATAGTAGCTGAGAACGATGTTAAAGCTTGTAGAAGGTATGTGGCCATGATGTTTCCTTACATGGGAGTAAGTGTTGAGAGGTCAAAGAACCTCAACGCCGGCCGCTTGCTTAATTTATATTACAACCCTAATTAAATCGGGGTAAAATAAAAAACGCCCCTATCATATGATAAGGGCGCTCGTTATTTGCTTTAATATTTCTTAGAAATCTAAGAAAGTAGGGATTGAAGCTTCATAGCAAGTCCCATATCTCCTTTGATTTTTACCTTTCCTCCCATTACGGCCATCATAGGATTCAAATCTCCACTCTTAAGCTTCATAAGCGTTTCTGCAGAAGTAGAAATAGTTGTATCTGGTTCTCCTCCTTCCTGAGATACCACATTACTATCTCCAGTTCCATCTATATAAACTGAATGATCGTCAATTTCAAATTTTAATACTGCTCCAATCGGATCGATTGCAGAAGCTTGTTCATTCAATTGTGCTAATAATGCTGTTGCATCCATTCTTTACTGATTTTCTATTTTTATAAATTGTATTGCAAAATTAAGCAAAGGCATCTACTTCCTTTCCTTCTTCCACAATAGTTAATACTTCTGAATCCAATAAAGTTTCCTTTAAGCTTAAAACCTTGACAACTTCATACTTGAAGAAGAACTTCATGCTCTGAACCTGAGCTTCATAAAACTGAGTAGTACGTACCAAATTACCGGTTACCAATACTTGCTTGGCCGCTGTAGCCATTTCAAGCCATTGCCATCCTATAACTACAAGGCTCATCATCTCCATAAATAAGGTAGCATCCGCAAGAAATCGCTCAAATTTACCCTGCATAGCGTATTGCCCCAGCTCCATCAAGACCTTTTGAATATCTTCTAATCTATCACTCAAACTATTCGCATAAGGAGCCAGATCATCAAAAGTCTTCGCTTCTTCAATTGAAGCATGCATCTCCTTGGCAAGTGCCTGAAGTACTGCGCCATTTTTCATCATGACTTTTCTGCCCATTAAGTCTAGAGATTGAATTCCAGTTGTGCCCTCATATAAGGAAGTAATTCTCACATCTCTATAATACTGCTCCAATGGAAAATCAGTCGTAAATCCATATCCTCCTAATACTTGCATACCATCAGATATAGATGTTTGACATGCTTCACTTGGATAAGTCTTGGCGATAGGTGTCAAAAGCTCAACTAAATCATGATAATATGCTCGATCTTCTTCGCTCTCAGCATGGTGTGAGAGGTCGAGATATTTTGCTGTTTTTACAAGCAGACTTGCGCATCCTTCAACGATTGATTTCTGTCTCATCAACATTCTACGTACGTCTGGATGATTGATGATCAATGTCTGTTCAGCATTAACATTCTTTCCTCCTGAGCCATTCAGTCTTCTTCCTTGTGGTCTCTCTTTAGCATATTGTAATGAAGCATGATAAGCTGCAGAAGCAATTGCTGCTGCTGTTAACCCAACTTCAAGGCGGGCTTCATTCATCATTTGGAACATATACTTTAAGCCTCTGTTGGCCTCTCCTACGAGCCATCCCTTGCAGTCAGACTGCTCTCCAAATACTAAATGAGATGTCACATAGGCTCTCTGTCCCATCTTCTCAAACTCCCCTGCTGTAATAACATCGTTCGGTTCAAGAGATCCATCTTCTTTTATTCTTAACTTAGGAACTACAAATAATGAGATACCTTTGGTGCCTGTTGGAGCACCGTCGATACGCGCTAAAACAAGGTGGACGATATTATCCACTCCATCTTGATCTCCTCCAGAGATAAATATTTTCTGCCCAGCGATTTTATATGTTCCATCCTCCTGCAAGGTCGCCGTAGATTTGATATCAGAAAGAGAACTTCCTGCTTGTGGCTCCGTAAGTGCCATTGTTCCACTCCAATCACCACTCATCATTTGTGGAACATAGGTGTTAAACAATTCCTTCGTCCCAAATGATCTAATCAACCCTGCTGCTCCTGCTGTAAGGCCAAGAAAGCCAACACCACTATTATTTGCCGCAACAGTTATAAAATTCGCAGCTATTGTAGCAACATGAGGCATTTGAGAGCCTCCTTCATCATAATCAAAAGAAGAACAGATATAGCCATTATCCCCAGAAGCCTTCATGATTTTACGAAATTGAGGATGAACTTTTATTGTTCCATTCTCAAATTTTCCACCAAATCTATCCATCTCTGCGAGGTAAGGATATAGCTCTTGATCAGAGAATTGCTTAATGGAGTCAAGCAAAAGTTCAATACTATCGATATCATAATCTGAGTAATGAGAAAGAGACAATACCTCATCTATATTATGAACTTCACGTAAAAGAAACTTAAGATGATCTACGCTTACGTATTCTGACATTATTCTGCATTTACATTAAAAGATCTTAAAAGTAAATCATTTCTAATTGCCATACTCGCCAATTAAGTAGATTAGTCAATAAATATTGGCAATTCTACAATTTTACTGCGATCAAGGAAAGGTAGCTATACTTGAATCTGAGGGTTCTATCTCTACTATAGGTCGTATCCACGCATGTTATGCACATGCGCCAATTAAGTCCAATTATTCAGCTCATTTCAATGCTTAACTATAACTTCAAATCAATATGGTATGATTCATAGAAGATAAACTCTAAGTATAAAAATGGTTGATTGTTATCAAAGTCTACGGAAGAACTACTTCAAATAATTCATCTAAGTAGTACGAGCGGGTACTTTCCTTATAATTATCCCTACAACTTCCTAATCCACTTCTCATTAGACTCGTCCAAGTCCGATTTGTGAAGCACGCCTCTCGATGATCTTGACCTAGAACACAATGCCCGAGTTCATGAAAGATAATATACTCACGATAAAGATGAGAAGACCGATTCCAAAATTCTAAGTCTATAAGGACATCTCTCTGATTCGTCCTACCTCCATAGCTGCAAGAACCAGCAACATTCTCATCCTGGATATTGGTAATATTTCCATGTAAT
>JBLIDB010000057.1:0-22547 GCA_047634015.1 Saprospiraceae bacterium | reverse complement strand
AATATGGATAGACGTGTTTCGATAAGCATTCCTTCTCTTTGAAATCCATTATCTTTTTCTCATTGGTCTTACTATAACTTGATCTTCTACTCTTTTATTTTAACATCATTTCAACCTGAGTAGTCACTAGAACTTTATTGCAGCGTATACCCCAAAGATAGCTAAGGCGCTCATAGCAATGGTCTGCAACACAGAAATCCACATCATTTTCCCTTTATAGATTAACGTCATCTTGTTGAACAAGTTCTGCTCCTCTAATTGATCATAGTATTCGGCCTCTTCAGCGCTTAATGATGCTTTGATTAATTCATCTAGTTTTTGATCATTCATGATAAATTAATTTTACTTTCTTTTTTAATGATTCGCGGGCATAGAATAGCCGATATTTTACAGTACCAATGGACAACTGAAGTATATGTGCGATTTCTGCAATTGAAAATCCTTCTAAATAAAACAGTGATAATATATTCCGATGTTCTTCACTCAGCTTTAGCATAGCTGCACGCATGAGTTGGAGTTGATCAGATTTGGCCCGGGAATCCTCCTATTGCTCTTCGGTGAGATTTACTAATCTGGTCTCACTATTTTTGGTGTCTCTGAGTCAATCCATAGATTTATAATGAGCGATAGCCAATAACCAACTTCCGACCTTCATTGTATCCGATAAATGATGGATCTTTTTTAGCGCTACTATCCATACCTCTCGTCCAATATCCTTAGAGGCTTCCATGCTCTTAGTATTTATGAATATATACATTACTATGCGCTTAGTCCATCTCTTCATTAGCAGATCCATTGCTCGTTTATCCCCAGCCTTATACTGCATTACAAGCAGCTCGTCAAAGACTATATCTCTTTCTGAATAGGGCATTGTTTTATTGAATAGTCGAAAAAAAAAGGAATAGGTTCAAATCTATATGAAATTAATTTTAATTAGGAATGATTATTAAATTTGATATTATATGTTTTTTTGGGCATGTATTTTTTTCTTCTACAAGGCAAAAAGCACAGAAATAGTCGTAGCTATCTTGAGCCTGTCTGCCGGCGAAGGCAGGTGTTTTTAACGAAGTCTGAAGAATAAAGAGACCTCCAAAAGTGATACGCTATTTGTTTACCATTCTTTCCGCTCCTTGCCACAAAATATAGATCCCTTCAATAGACTAAAGCTCATAGTATTAGCCTTAAAACTCATATCTCAAAACATTTCTATTCAGGTGGTCAAAGAAATCTAAAAGTAGACTCCATACTTCCTCGTCAAATTCCAATATTTTCATAACTTTAGAGTGCATATTACCATGGAATTACGATGAAGTGGTTTAAGAATAGAATGACTTTCTGAGAGCAAATCATTATACACATTGAGCTTCAGCTATTTTTCGTTCCATAGCTTTGGCTATGAAACGAAAAATGAGCTTTTTCAATGAATATAAGCCTTCACTCTCGATTTATCCCTCTATTTTTAAATCACTTCAAACATTAAATTGAAAGAAAATGCGTAAGCTTAAAATCGACTTATGAAAAAAGACAAAACAAAAACTACAGCTTCTTCACGAAGGGGTTTCATTAAAAAAGGAGCAATAGCTTCTTCATTTTTTATCGTACCCAGACATGTATTAGGGGGAATGGGCTATACCGCCCCGAGTGATCAATTGAACATTGCTGCTATAGGCGCTGGAGGTAAAGGAAGAAGCGATATTAAAAATGCTTCTGTCAATGGTCGTGAACGCATTGTGGCGCTCTGTGATGTAGATTTTGCTGGATCTGCTGCTAAATCCGTAGCCACATTTCCTGATGCTAAATTGTACAATGATTATAGAGTCATGCTGGATCAAGAGAAAGACATAGACGCGGTAACTATCTCTACTCCAGATCATGTTCATGGCCCTGCCGCCAAAAATGCAATGGATCGTGGAATTCATGTCTATGTCCAGAAGCCTATGACACATAATATTAGAGAGGCTCGAATATTAACAGAGTTGGCAAGAACAAATAATATCGTCACTCAGATGGGAAACCAAGGTGCCTCTAATCCCCTACTCAATATGGTCCAAGAATGGATCGATTCTGATGCCATCGGAAAGGTCTCTAAAGTACAAGTATGGACCAATCGTCCAGTTTGGCCGCAAGGTGGTTCCATGCCCACTCCAGATGACAACTTAAAGCCTAAAGACTTTTATTGGGACTTATGGCAAGGACCTGCTGCATCGACACCATTTACACCAAACCTTCACCCATTTAATTGGAGAGGATGGTGGGATTATGGTACTGGAGCACTTGGAGATGTCGGATGTCATTTAATTGATATCCCATTTAGAACATTGGGATTACATTATCCTACTGATGCTGAATGTAGTGTTGCAGATGTATACTCCCAGAAATGGAATGCGGATTTTAATCCAGAAGGTTGTCCAGCTGCATCGTTTATTACTTTGCATTTTGATGCTACACCAAAGACGAAATCTCGCATTGAACTCACATGGAGTGATGGAGGTATCAAGCCTTCCCATCCAGAGATTATACCTCCTAATAGTGATATAGGTGGTCAAGATAGTAAGAATGGAGTGCTTATCATCGGAGAGAAAGGACTTATCTCTACTAATATCAATGATAGTTCACCCATCATGCCGAAGCTATGGCTTTATGATGGAACGACAGAATTCGGTCCAGAAGTAGAAGAGAAATTAGAGCCAGAATACGGACATCAACGCAAATGGGTGGACGCATGCAAAGCAGGTTTCAATAGTCCTGAGCATAAGGCATTGACTTCATCATTTGATTATGCAGGTCCTATGACTGAGACAGTTCTCATGGGAAATTTAGCAATCCGAAGTCATATGCTCAGAAGGGAGAATGAAAAAGGAAAAATGGAATTCTTCGCACGTAAAAAGTTACTCTGGGATGGTGAGAATATGCGCATTACTAATTTAGAAGAAGCGAACCAGTTTGTTGGAAGAACGTATCGTCCTGGATGGGAAGTCTAGGAGAGAAAGTTCTAAGACGAATTGTCAAGTGATAGCTTCCAATATGACTTTAACCCTATTTAATATAGGAGTCTCATAGATATTTTTCTTATTGGATATTAAAGTTCGCTTATTATACTATTAAGGTCAGCTAAAGATTAGACTTCTTCTAATCCTGTTCGTTTTAAAGAAGATTTTCTGACGAGTAATTCTGACATGAAGATAATATTCCTAAAGCTGCAAAGTCACATAATGAGAGTATAGCATCTGGAATATTAGCAATTTTTAAGCCACTCTCCGCAGCAGATTCATCATCTTCTGTATGATAGATATTGTTATCTATTAATGCTTCTTCATATCACTTACATCGCTCAGTAAATATTTGAATAAAAAAGTCTCCATTGAGATCCGCCATTCATTTGCATCCTTAACCAATCAAATGTTGTGTCGATATGTATCCCTTTTCGAAATCATTAATCTTTATAATTTCCAGTTGATAAGTAGAATTGTTCTATATCAAATCCAAAGTATGGGACAAAAACCAATTATTAGATACTCGAGAAATAGAGATGAGTACTAGTCTACATAGTTGAGTCCACTCCAGAAAGTCATAATATCGGGAAACGGCCCTTTGGGCGATATTTCCATTATTCTCAACTCCCTGATGCTCAGGCATCACCGAGGTTCGAAAAATAAAAATATCATCCAAAATCTTCCATTTTCTGATGATCCTCACTTTCCGGAGTGGACTCATAGTTGTATATTTAAGTACAAACGACTTCTCCTTCGCACCTTCTTTGCGAATAAAGAAATGTGTTATAAATTAGTCTAATAATAATCATTGGAATGGATCGACCAACTCTTTGATTATGTAGCCGTACTTTTAGCATAATTCTTTATTAGCTATAATCTCATTCGAAAGAAAACTTTAGATTGAGATCTTAATTAAAATGATAGCTGGATGACAAGAATAAAAGTGGATTGTAATAAGAAGTAGGATACTTCGCGAAGTATTAGGTAAAATGATACCGACTATTCATATAGTCTTATTGAAGTGATACAATAGGCGTGATGCCGTAAATGGAAATTAAAAATTCCACAAAAAAATAACTCCGTAGCAATAGAACACTATTTACAATCTGATCACCACAGACATGATTAAACAAAAATAATTGGTAATGAAGACATTGAAATTTAGAGATAATGATGAGATGCCCACTTTAGGTCTTGGGACATGGAATTCGAAACCAGGAGAGGTTTATAAAGCGATCAAAACTGCAATCAAAATCGGATATCGGCATATTGACTGCGCAATGATATATGGCAATCAAGAAGAAATAGGACAAGCATTATCAGACTCCATCTCTGAAGGCGTTGTAGCCAGAAAGGATATTTGGGTTACCTCAAAATTATGGAATAACAGTCATGCTAAAGTGGATGTAATAGCTGCGTTAAGAAGTACCTTAGAGGATCTTCAGATTGACTATTTAGACTTGTATCTCATACATTGGCCAGTTGCTCTTAAAAAAGAAGTGCTCTACCCTCAATCAGCAGAAGATATGCTTGCACTTAATCAGGTGCCGATAACAGAGACCTGGACTTCAATGGAAGAAGCCGCAGAGTTAGGTCTTACAAAGCATATCGGAGTTTCAAACTTTGGTGTAAAAACCCTCACTCAGTTGATCTCGAATTGTAAAATTGTTCCTGAAATGAATCAGGTCGAATCACATCCATATCTACAACAAAAAGAACTTTTAGCATTTTGTCATTCGAAGGATATTCATTACACGGCATACTGTCCGTTAGGCTCATCCAATAGACCAGAGAGACTAAAAACAGAAAATGAGCCCATACTTTTGGATGATCCAATAATCAATGAAATTGCCAAATCTAAGAATGTAACAGCAGCTCAAATATTGATATCATGGGCAAGACACCGAGGTGTTTCCGTTATTCCAAAATCTACAAATAAGGGCAGAATTCTTCAAAATTTTAATATCGGAAAAATTGATTTATCAGAAGATGAGATGCAGCGCATCTCTGCCTTAGATAGGCATCATCGATATATATCAGGGGAGACTTGGGTTTTCGATGGTGGGCCATATACTGTAGAGGAGATATTCGGTTAATTTATTATTACAGTTGTAATTGCCGATATAAAAGAGGTGCAATTACCTTTACATTAGCGAAGTGATTTAAGAATACAATGACTATCTGTGAGCAAAGCATTTTGTATATTGAACCTGACTTGCCGGCATGCAGGTTTAAGCTGTTTTTCGTTCAATCACTATGGCTATGAAACTCAAAATGAGCTTTGTCAATAACTATAAGCCTACTCTTTCGATTTAGCCCTCCATTCTTAAATCACTTCAATGAATAAATATAATAAAATGAATACTTGTTATTGGCCTATGTTTTTACTTCTGGGATTACTTCTATTCAGCTGTAATAGGAGTATAGAAAAAACACTTCTTTTTGTAGGATCTTACACGGACGGGGTAAAGGCGGAAGGTATTTATGTTTTCAAATTCAATACAAATACAGGAACACTAAAGGAAGTAGAAAGAGAAGGAAATCTTATAAATCCTTCCTTTATTACTATATCCCCAAATGGCAAATACCTATATGCCTGTACAGAATCAAAAATGGAACAAGATGGATCCATCACCTCATTCAAAATTGATGCCAACACAGGTGAAATTACGTTCCTGAACAAGCAATCCTCTGGTGGAAGAAACCCTGCACATGTTGTAGTGGACAGTAAAACGAATACGTCATTGCATCAAACTTTACGGATTCTGGGATCAGCGTATTTAGATGCAATAGTGATGGTAGCATTTCACCTTCAGCCCAATTATTTGAATTCACTGGAAGTAGCATAGTAGAAAAAAGACAGGACGAATCCCACCTACACTCTAGTAATTTTAGTCCAGACAACAAATACATTTTTGCTCCTGATTTGGGAACTGATCAGATTCGAGTTTTATCATTTGACTCAAAGAAGCTATTTACTGTTGAAGAAGATCTAACTATAAATACAAAAAAAGGAAGTGGTCCCAGACACCTTACATTCCATCCTAATGGTAAATTTGCTTACTGTATTGAAGAAATTAGCGGTACCGTAAGCACCTATAAATATGATAATGGTAGGCTTGAAAGAATAGATAGGGATCCATCTTACGAGAGATTACAAGATGACCACTCATCAGCAGATATCCATATATCTCCAGATGGAAGACATCTCTATGCCTCCAATCGACAGGAAGAAAATAGCCTTTCCATCTTCTCTATAAACCAATCGGACGGCACTATATCGGTAATAGGTCATCAGTCGACACATGGCACTATACCCAGAAGTTTCGTTATAGATCCTTCAGGTGAATTTTTGCTTGTTGCTAATAGAACTTCCAATCAAATTATTGTTTTTAAGAGAGACTCAAAAACAGGGCTTTTAACCAAAAAAAAGGAGGTTATAAATGTGAGCCAACCATCAAGTCTAAAAATGAGAACTTATAGGAATTAGTTCGGTCAGTGACTTTTCAAAAATGATCCATTTCAAGGACAATTAGAAGATCAAGAAGTCTCGCCATGAAACAGCTAACAACTTAATATAATGTAATAGTGTGAAACTGTCTTTGCCACTTTTCAAAATTTCACCTTCGTATTAAGTCAACTTTTGCAAAAACAACTAACTGGCATTAATTAAATGTTAGGCATATCGTGGACTGTGAAAATGGTATATAAAATATCTAAAAACGAAAAGATCAGAAACTCCGTTCTTAAGACCTATGTTCCTTTTAACTTCGCTCCTACTCCACTCAATAAAGCTAGGATTCTAATATTAATCCTTATGATAAAATGGGCAAAGATTATTTGCTGCAATTCTTACCCAAATTGATCATCTTCACTTTCCTACTCCACCCCCCCATTTTGCCTATTCCAGAAATAAAAAAATAATATAATATATAGTATATACAGAAAGTCTCTGTACGAACATCCTCTATATAATTTAAAATAGAGCTGCTATAATAATTCTGCTTAAGATTCAATATAGTCAAAACTACTCTGGAATCGGGAGAATATTCCCATCATAAATTTAGAAGAAGCAAATCAATCTGAAACACGGACCTACAGCCCGGCTGTTAGATGTAAGAGGAAAATGATTGTAGTTCAGAATATTCTATATTGCTCCAGATCTATATTATAATCAAGGCTTGGAAAACCTTTTTGGTGAAAATATTCCCTATTTTACAGTAGGTTTTTCCAAAGCTATTTTGCGCTGCGTATAGATAATGGAATGATTTAAAGAGCAATAGCTGCAGCCAAATTTTGATAGAGCAAGTAAGTACCGACCCAATTTGAGTACTTTTGAGTTACATTCCATTTATAATAAAATTCCAGAGTCAAAATCCATCTATTGAAGCGACTTTGTATAAATTAAGACATTACGCACATAACATCCAATCATTATGAAAATCAAATTCCTAGGTTTAGCAATAGTAACGCTCCTTTTTTCTTGTAAAGAAGACGCTACACTTACTAAGCGAGAAATCCAGCAATACTCGATTGAACAATTTATGGATAATGAAGCTGTAAGAGGTGGAAGCTTTTCATCAGACAACAACAACCTTTTAGTATCAAGCAACCGTTCAGGTATTTATAACATGTACACCATCCCTTCAAATGGAGGCGAAATGACCTCAATTACAGCCTCTGATAGTACATCCATTTTTGCCGAGTCTTACTTCCCTAAAGACAATAGAATGTTATTTAGTGCCGATGGAAATGGTGATGAAATTGATCATCTATTCGTAAGAGAACTAGACGGAACCATTCAAGACATTACACCTGATGATGGTGCTAAAGCAGATTTCTATGGCTGGTCAAAAGATGACAATCATTTGTATTTTGGATCAAACAAAAGAGACCCAAGGTATTTTGATGTTTATAAATTATCGACCGATGACTACGCGGTTGAAATGATCTATCAAAATAATGATGGATTAAACTTTAGTGAAATGTCTTCCGATGAGAACTTCTTCGCTCTATCAAAAACAATGAATACCAATGACAGTGATTTATTTCTTTATGATGTAAAAACTAAAGAAATGGCCAAAATCAACGATAATTTAAGTAAGAATTCAGCTCAAGATTTTTCAGAAGACAATTCCATATTCTATTTTACAACTGATGATGATGGTGAGTTTTCGTACTTGATGTCTTATGATTTGAATTCAAAAGAAAAGAAAAAGGTTATTGAGAAATCTTGGGATATAATGGGAAGTGGTTTTACTTCTAAAGGAAAATACATGGTAGTATATACCAATGAAGATGGGAAAAACGCCATTGAAGTACTGGATGCCAAAACAATGAAGCCTATAGATTTGCCAGATTTTGGAAATAAAAGCATTACCAATATAAGCTTTAGTCAGGATGAGAAATGGATGCGAATGTATGTTGGTGGATCTAATGCTCCTTCAGATTTATACACATATGATTTGAGGTCAAAAAAACAATACAAATTGACGAAAGTCTTGAATGAAGAAATTGATGCCGAAGATCTCGTAACCGCAAAAGTGATCCGATTTAAATCCTTTGATGGTACTAAGATTCCTGCTATATACTATTTACCGCATCAAGCCTCAAAAGAAAACAAAGTGCCCGCTATGGTATGGGTACATGGTGGTCCTGGGGGGCAAACACGTCAAGGCTTTAGTTCATTAATACAATACATGGTGAATCATGGCTATGCTGTTCTCGCGGTCAACAATCGTGGTAGCAGTGGTTACGGAAAAACATTCTTTAAAATGGATGATAAGAATCACGGTGAAAAAGACTTGCAAGATTGTGTAGAAGGTAAAAACTGGTTAGCGCTACAAGATGCCATCAATGGTGATAAAATAGGAATTATTGGTGGATCCTATGGGGGCTATATGACTATGGCCGCACTAACGTACACGCCTGAAGAGTTTGATGTAGGCGTAAATTTGTTTGGTGTGACAAATTGGATTCGGACACTCAAAAGTATTCCTCCTTATTGGGAATCGTTTAGAGAGGCATTATATTCAGAATTAGGAGATCCATTTTCTGCTGATTCTGTTCGTTTAAAGCGTATTTCACCTTTATTTCATACTGACAAAGTTACCAAGCCATTAATCGTTTTACAAGGTTCTGAAGATCCAAGAGTTTTACAAGTAGAGTCTGATGAAATTGTAGCAGGTGTAAGGAAAAATAATGTACCTGTGGAATATGTCTTATTTGAAGATGAAGGTCATGGATTTGTAAAAAAAGAAAACCAAATAGAAGCATATAGTAGAATACTAAATTTCCTAGATAAACATCTTAAAAAAGGAAGCGTCCTCATAGACTGAAAATTTCATTATACGAAGATTGAAATAGCTCAAACAAACCATCCCAATCATACGGAACTCGCAAAACTCTCTTCAGCGATGGAAAGAGTATATCAATCTTAAATTTATAAGAAGCAGAAGTAGGATATAATAACTATGCCTATTTTTCTAAGCTCTATCATGAAGAGTATCGAGTAAAGCCAGAGTCTTATCTTGTGTGAGTACGTCTTGAGAAAACATCTCAATGCCGATATAAATAGATTCAGTGTGTCTGCATTTTGCCTTGTTGGCGAACAATATAACTGCCTATTCCTGCTACTCCTCAAAGCCTTCATGCAAGGAGGACTCTCCAATAATCCACATACTCCCAGATTATGTGGCTCTCCTTTTCCATGTCCTGCGCATTTATGGGGAAGTCTAATTCAAATATCCTTACTACTTTGCGAATCTCTTCCTAATCAATCTTCTTCTCCATTCATCTCCAAAGAAATCAAAAACATTAAGGGAATAGATTCCTATCAGTACTGACCAAGAAAGTAGTATCCATAGAAAAACGATCCAAAGGGATGAATCTGTAACAGCAAGAACAAATGGAACTACCAAACTTAAGATAGCAATTGAAAGAAGCTTATAGAACCCCATAACATTCTGAACGTACTCTTCTTCCATTCTTACCTGCTCCATTTCCGCATTCTTATCGGAATCATCAATATTCGTTTCAAAAACAGCTCCTAAAGCTTTTAGTGATTCGAAACCTGCATTTTCTCCATTTTCAATCCGCTGAAGAGTTCTTACACTTAACCCACACATTTCAGCAAGTTGATCTTGTGACCAATGACGTTCCAATCTCATCTTCTTTGTATCTTTTAAATTCATTTTAGTATGATTCATTACTCTTCAGGGTTTCAATATTATTTATTGGGCAAAATTACGTATTAACACTTCTTATCGCTTGAAAGCCATAAGACATAAACATGACAGCTATGTGACAGTAATCTGACACCAACAACAATCCTATGCTACGGCCATATCTGAGAGTATATACACCAACCCTCAAGCGCTCTTTTTGTCCGTATATCTATATCATTGGATAGCTCAGTTACGTTCTGTTCCACCCTATTTACCTAGAAGGTGATTCCCTTCTTTATATACTGATTTTCATCTGGAGCAACACACTCAAATAGCATACTATCCTATTTCTCGTACATTACTTTTTAATGTTGAAATTGATTACCTACAGCGGTTGTATCGGGACCAACTATCATCCACTCAATCAAATTATATGAAGACAAAACTAATTTTCACTTTACTTCTAATTTTAGTATTAGGATATTATGCATCTGCCCAGCACCATAGCGTATCTGCAAAAGTTAATATCGGATCAGAAGTAGTAGATCATTTCCAAAAAGATGGAAGAATCTACCTATTCATCTCAGAGAATCTCCGCGTCGAACCTCGGACACAAACATGGCCAAGCCCCAGTGATAAGACGTATATATTCGCAAAAGAAGTAAGTCAGTTTGATTTGTCAACAGGTTTGGACATAATAACTGATAAAGAATGGATAAGCACCTCTGACTGGTCACTTGATGAAGTGCCTGAAGGAGAATATAACATTCAAGTCTTATGGGATCAGGACAGTCAAGAGTCCAGAATAGATGCGCCAAATAATCTGTATAGTGAAAAGCAAAGAATTACTATTGGAAAGTCCTTGAAACTGGATTTTGTAATCGACAAGGCAATTGAACAACGCTCGGTAGCATCCCATAGATTAGCAAAAATGATTGAAATCCAAAGCGAAGTTCTCACTAAGTGGTGGGACAAGCCTGTACATTTAAAAGCAGCCATCTTGCTTCCTCATGGCTATGATCCTCAGAAGACTTATCCTATTCGTTATAACGTGGCCGGATATGGTGGCAGATACACAAGAGTAAATCGCTTGATCAAAAATGAAAACTTTATGAAATGGTGGGACTCTGAAGAAGCTCCTCAGATAATTAACGTCTTTCTTGATGGCGAGGGACCATTTGGAGACTCTTACCAGATGGATTCTGATAATAGTGGCCCTTATGGCGAGGCATTGATTACTGAATTCATTCCTGCAATAGAATCAAAATACAGAGGTAGCACTTCTTCCTCGACACGATTTGTTGATGGTTGCTCTACTGGAGGATGGGTGTCCTTGGGGCTACAGCTCTATTATCCAGAAACATTCAATGGTGTCTTTTCCTATAGCCCTGACGCAGTTGAATTCACAAATTATCAATTGATCAATATTTATGAAGATAAAAATGCTTTCGTCAATGAGTTTGGCTACAAGCGTCCAGTTATGAGAAGCACAGCCGGAGAACCTATGTTATCACTAAAAGAATTTATCCAATATGAAAATGTCTTAGGTTCTTCTAACTCCTATCTAGACTCTGGAGGGCAATTCAGCGCTCATACAGCCCTCTACAGTCCCAAAGGGAGTAATGATCTGCCCCAACCACTGTTTGATCGAATGACGGGTGTAATAGACGCTGATGTTGCAAACCACTGGAAAAAGTATGATTTCAAAATTCATACTGAACAAAACTGGGATGAATTAGGGCCAAAACTCCAGGGTAAAATTTTCATTTGGATGGGCGACATGGATCACTTTTATCTCAATCATGCCACAAGAGAATTTTCAGATTATCTAAGTAAGACCATTAATCCAACTTCTGATGCAGAAATTATTTTTACACCGATGGAAGGACATTGTTCTCAATTCTCTAACAAGGTTGTCCTTCAACAAATGCAAGAAAGACTAAAGAAGATTGAGGAGTAAAAGATAATTGCATTCAGCAATATTTATAGATACATTTTCATAGATCGAGACAATAGAAAACCTAAAATGCAATTCTTTTGTAAACTGGCGGCTTTATATAAAAGTACATCGGCACTAATAATAATTACGATAAATTTCAACAAATACATCGCTTAGTATATAAAAATATAAAACTCAACAAGTGAAAGTAATAATTACTGGGAGCACTGGAATGATAGGTAGTTGTATATTAAGTCAATGCTTAAAATCAACTAAAATAAGTGAAGTGATAAGTTTAGTAACTAGAACTACTCATATCAAACATCAAAAGTTAATTGAAATAGAGATTCAAAATTTTGAAGATTATACTTCTCATTAAAATTTGTTTTAAGGTGTAAATATTGCATTCTTCTGTATTGGAGTATATACAGGTGAGGTCTCTGATAAATTATTCAAAATAATAACTGTAGATTATACAGTGAAGTTTGCAATTACATTGAAGAAGAACAGCCCTCAGGCAATCTTATGTTTATTAAGTGGCGCTGGTGCTGATAGAACCGAAAAAAGCAGCACTTCATTTGCACGATATAAGGGAATGTCAGAAAATCAAATTGAAGCCTTAGATATGCAATTTTATGCTTTTAGGCCGGCATATATTTATCCTACTAACCCTCGTAAAGAACCTAATCTTATGTATCGCATTACAAGGATGCTCTATCCGATAATAAAGATGTTTGGAAAAAATGCCAGTATAACCTCTAAACAGCTAGCAACAAGTATATTCAATGTTGGTATAAATGGGGCAGATAAGAGAACTCTAGAGAATAAGGATATCTTAGATTATGCGTAAATGAGTCTGTCAAACATCATCTAATATATAAGTGGTGAATATTAACCGCGTTATTAAAGACGAATAATTAAGAGAAAAACGGCTCTGACCCCGATGAAATTCAAAGACAATTAATAACAAATCATATTTAAACCCTGCTTTATGCATACCAAAAAAACATACACTGCTCTTGAAATGGCGTGGTGGACACGATTTGAAACTTTTCTATTTGTAGGAGTAATTTTTGCTTGGGTATCTGTCTATTATTTTTTGGGATTAGAATGGTTGAAGATCCCATGGACACCGTTAGCCTTGATAGGTACTGCAGTCGCATTCGTAATTGGCTTTCAAAATAATTCAGCTTATGGAAGGATATGGGAGGCAAGAAAAATATAGGGTGGAATTGTCAATACTTCTAGGACTTTTGGAATGTTTGTTCAGGATATGCTTACTAATGAATATACTGAAACTGATATCTCCCACTCTGAAATTCAACAAGAAATCAAAACTCTCACCTACAGGCATATTGCCTGGATGACAGCGTTGCGTCATGCCATGCGAATACCAAAACAATGGGAAACTTCCATCCATCATAAAAC
The DNA here is from genome assembly GCA_047634015.1 of Saprospiraceae bacterium. Classification (GTDB taxonomy): domain Bacteria; phylum Bacteroidota; class Bacteroidia; order Chitinophagales; family Saprospiraceae; genus JAJRXG01. The sequence goes on along the minus strand of JBLIDB010000057.1, from coordinate 9,021 downwards.
AAATCAGGAATGGAATACGCGGCCTCCTGAAAAAGATTCTTCAATAGAGATAGACATTAAACCTTATATAAATAAGGAAGATTTCGAATATGTAATGAGTAAGAATAATAAACAGACCGCACTATTATATTTACAATCACATCATTTGAGAAAACTTAAAGAGAGAGGAATTATTTGGGAATTCTCTTTTTTTAGAATTGGAGGCTATTCTTCAAGAACTATTTACGCATCAAGGAAAAAGTGAACGTATTAAGAACTTTCCCTACCCAAGACAATTTGCTACACTTAATCACTTCTTCATGTGGATTTTTGTTCTTATTCTTCCACTTGCTATTGTACCTCAATTTGCGGAAATAGGAAAAGAATTTACTGAGAGCAAACCAATGATAAGTGACCTATTCGTATGGTTCAGTATTCCTTTCTATGTGATAGTGGCATGGGTTTTTCATACTATGGAAAGAATCGGAAGAACAGGAGAAAACCCATTTGAAGGAACATCGAATGATGTTCCAATTTCAACAATAGCCCGGGGTATTGAAATTGACCTGCGACAAAATTTGGGAGAATCAGAAGATGAGATACCAAAACCATACCCTATTAAACATAACACTCAATTCTAACGGTTTACTTTATGAAAGAAATGTGAAAAGGTATATTAGAAGAGCAGAATACTGACATTTATATTCCTGAATTATCCAAAGCATTCAGCCCTCTATTCATAAACCACTTCTAAAATTAATTAGACAATATAAAGCATTATTTATATGTCTGCCGAATGAAAAGTAATGCATTACTGCGGTATATATTATACAGAGATGCTTTGAAAAATAATGAATTTGCAAGAGTAGCCTATCAAAATATGAAATATGAATTAGCCGAAAAGACAAATCAAAATAAGAAAGAATATGCTGAGCTGAAGGGGTTAAATTTTAATTATTTTATAGATAAACTTATAGTAAGTAATGAATAATAGAATATCAAAAAAACTAATGAATAAAAAAAGAAAAGGAGTAAAATCTACCAAGGAATAAACAAGGGCTATAGATGTTCCATAATTCAAATTTGTGACTATTTATAGAGAAGGTAATCCTAATAGCGAGTTCTTTTCTGCGTGTTTCAGTGTTCTGTATAACATATCTTATGCGATAAAAATGAATCTAAAAAAAAGGAGATTAAACCCAAGGACTATTGCGATTATACAGTTTATCCCTTAGAAGGAATTTGGGATATAAAAGATGAAGCAAAAAATACATTTTGTCGGAACGTTAGACAAAGACAACCTGGTATATAAGTTAATGATCCGGCAACCAAATTTTGCGAGTGAGAAATTCTTCCTCCAAATGTTCTAACTAACTAAGAAAAAGAAGTCGAACATCTTACTAAATGATGTGACATTCGAAGTTATCTCAGATGGAAGAAGCATCCAAATGCAGCACATAGGAAGTTATGAAGATGAACCAGAAAGCTTTAGACTAATGGAATCATTTGCCGAAGAGAAAGGTCTCAAAAGGTCGACAAAATGGCCTAGAGAAATATATCTTTGAGTCCACTCCGGAAAGTGAGGATCATCAGAAAATGGAAGATTTTGGATGATATTTTTATTTTTCGAACCTTGGTGATGCCTTGGCATCAGCGAGTTGAGAATAATGGAAATATCGCCAAAAGTGCCGTTTCCCGATATTATGACTTTCTGGAGTGGACTCATCTTTCTAATTTTAGGAAGATAGCTCCTGATAAATTAAAAATAGTATTACGATTCAAGGTGATTTAAGAAATTCTGCCAAAACAAATAGTTAAGACTAATTATTCAAATATGATCAATTTCTTTTGCATGGTTTTCTTCCCTTGTTTCAATTATAAAAAATAAATTCTACTCAAGGAATTTGGCAAATCGATCTTTAACAGCTTTGTTGCATTCCTTGAATCCTTTTGAAATATAACAACTCCCGATGTATCCCATATTTTAATCTGCATAGGCTCGCCACATCCGATTGCAAGATAAATGTACTATTGCTCGGATTCGGAAAAATATTCGTATGCTCTAATGCGAACGGATCATTTGTAGCTGTAATTTGATCAAGTGCTGACATCGTCATAGCAGCATCGACCTTTCCATAACCCCAAACTTGATTAGGAACCGCTCCAGTGAAATTATCCTGCTTAGCATACTGTTGCAGTAAGTCTTTAACCTTTTCTGGAGTTAAATTCGGATTGAATTCCAACATAAGGGCAACAATTCCAGCTACCATAGGAGCGGCAGCAGAGGTGCCTCTTCTAATGCTAAAATTCCAATTATCTCCATTCCCTTTACTTATTTTGTAAACACCCACTGATTCATCAAAATCATCGTAAAAGGAGCTTTCCGCAGCTGCTATTAAATTAGCCGGAGCTGAAATATCCGGCTTTATTCTACCATCCAATGTGGGCCCCTGACTGCTTCTAAAATATTGATCACCAATGACATCAACTATAGAGAATGTTTGCCAAAGATTATTGGTAAAAGTATTCTTAGTAGTATAGCCTCCCACCGATATAATCGAATGTGCAGTCCCTCCTAACTCTCCCATAGTTGAACTTTCATTACCACCCAGTACACGTGTGCCTTGAATGGATTCATTTGCACCTATCCCTGAAAGATCTGTAAAATAAGGCCTCTCCCCAATTATTAGCGGCATAGGCATGAACAGTTCCTCGATTAGATTTGAATCTTAATTGTACAAAATCATTATCAAGGAGATTATTATAATTAACATCATTGGCTGTAAACTGCGCTGTATTATCTATGTAAAACTGCGCATGAGGCCGATTATTAAGCGGATTAATCTCTATCCCCGCTTCGTACATTAGCCTGTGTCCTTCGAGGTCTAACAATTCGCCACTAACAAACGATACGGGCGTATTCGAATTTAGGAGATCACTAAAAGCTTCCAGCTTCTTTGTTTGTGGATTGAATATTTCCAAACCTACCTAAAAACCAGCACCTTCTTCTCCCCAAATATCGACGACTGTAGTCCCCGAGCTGAGATCATCTGGCCATACTAAATAACTTAGAATTTCATTCTCATTGTCAAAATTATGATTAAAATGCAAGTAAAATCCACTGGCATCCCCTTCATTTCCCACGGCCCCAACTATAATTTTACCTAGCCATGACATGGCATCCATCGCTTGATCTGCAAGAGAATTTCCGTCATGCGGTCCTGTATGATGGCCCTGGCTGATATTTACGACCGCAGGCTTTCCCACAGATTCCGCATATTGAAAAATATAGTTGATTCCATCAATGACACCCGTATTAAGTCCACCGATTCCTTCAAGAGCATTGAGAGAAACTAAGACTATATCGCTTTCATATGCCACCCCACGATACAACTCTGCCAATGCTCCTCCATTTCCAGCGGCGATACTTGCCACATGTGTACCATCTCCAGAAGTAGAAAAATATGCCTCCGCCGTAAGTATTGCTTCTTGTTGTGATAACTCCATACCGTAATTATAACCAGAAGGGGGATTCCCGTTCGATGCATTTTGTTCCCAATTTTTTTAATTCGGAGTGTACCCGTTTCAGGATCAGAAAAAGTAGGGTGTGTATAATCAAATCCGAAATCTAAAACTCCTACAACCACACCTCTGCCACTATATGTCTGTGATAGATTTTCACCCTCATGAACTAAATTCATATTGGCAGAGATTAATGCTTTATCTAATTTGGGATATACCTTCTTAGATAGTTCGACATATTCTATACCGGTTATATCTACAAAAGTCTCGTAGCGATGAAGTGGAATTTGTATTGAAAAAACCCTCCCTAAATCTGTATTTACAAAAACTTGAAACTCTTCAAACTTACCTTTGTTGAAATCATCTGAAACACGCACTAATACAGGTATATAACCCAGCGACTTCCAGCAGCGTGTATTTACTTTTCAAAGTAGATAAGGATTTCCCTTTTTGACAATCAATCTTTAGTAGTGCTGCCTGCATACCCAAATTACTTGGTTTGTGATATTTGACTAAGGGATCTGAGAATTGATTAATCTCATTAGAATTTATACTTTTAGAATAATAATATGATGGAACTAAGAGTATCAGACAAAAACAAAATGAGGTGAGATATTTCATAGTTTCGAGTATATAGAATTTTAATTAATATTGAATTCGAAAAATGTAGATTAACCTTTGGTACATTTCAAAGATAAGCAGAGTTTATTAATGAGAAAGAATAGGGCCTTCTGAATTATGAACTATAGACAAGAAAGAAATTCACTTCATCATATTTAGAATAAAACCTACTTCTCCAGAGACTTTTTATACATGACTGAGACATCTTATAGAACTAAGTTCTATAATTGAATTGACAGTTAAATGCCCAAGGATCAAATTGAGATCATAATTATGTGATGTTTTATCATCGTTCCTTTGTAAACAGATGGTTATAGCTTTGTTTTGTTTGGAATATGTGATATAATTGAATTGAGTGTTGTCCGCTTTGTACAAAACAAGCAATTCAGAACGAATTGACTCATATAAAAGGGATGAAAGAAACGAATGAAAATACAAGAACTATTGCATTCGGATTCGTTATGAGAGTTAAGCAGCCAATGAAATAAGTAGTTTTACTGATTGAGTCATAGGACTTCTATAGTGAGATCAGAAAACTAAGCAAAGCATCTTATTTTGAAGGCTTCTTAGCTCGGAATAGATTCTATAGTGCACAATTCGAATTGATTTATTTGTAAATAAGCATATGAACGGATTTAATATTGTAATGGTTATTACCGTTATTCTCTTTGCGAGACTTGGGATGCGGTTACTAAGCAAGTATTTCGAAATGAGTAAAGAAGATAACGAGGGGGATGATAGTAAGTTGGACAACGAAAATCAATAAAATAATGAAACACGGATCAATGTTATCCGCCTTAAAAAATATAATTCTATGAAATACAAATCTGGATCAGGAATGGCGTTGGGGATTGCTATAGGAAGTGTAATAGGAGTAATTTTGGATAATATAGGTGTAAGGATAGCTATAGGAGTAGCATTGGGTGCTGGAATTGAAAGTAGGTTAAAATCCAAGAAAGAGGAATAGCTTAGGAACGATGTAGAAATAAGTTTTCAGATTTTGAGATAGAATTTTTTGATTCTAATAAGGCGAAAAACGCGGGCATAGCCACAGCTATCTGGGTTGGCTTTTGCTGATAGCAAAAAGAGTATGACTAAAAAGTATTTTCAACGAAGTTAGGGCCAAAAAAGTCAAATCAAAAATATACAATTGTTTTTTAGCGTTCCTTAAGATGAATTAAAAGCTAATCTGCAGAGAAACAATTGGACCTTCTCTAAAGAATCACCGCGACCATCTAATTTTACCTACGTCCCCCTCCTCCTCTGCCGCCACCACGACCGCCACTGTTGCCAAACCCGGAGAATGAATATGACAGACTCAGCATAAAATATCTACCGAGGGATTCTATGCGCTCATCTTGTATATAATTCGAATTAGAGCTGCGATTGATATTCTGATTTTGGTCCAGAATATCCATTACTAAGAATTCTGCACGGAGTTTCTTAGAAGCGAGAAAGACTTTAGAAATCGAAGCCTGCCAACGCGTTAACGAAACTTGCTCACCAAAGTCTTCTCCAGAATAAATATTGTGTCTAATTCTGGTTCCAAAACTCAAATCCTTCTTAAAATCCAAATCCAAATTCATGAAGTATTCTGAATTAATATAGGACTGATTCAACTGTGTACTGTTAGAGTAAGAAGTACTATTGATTCCAATTCGAGCACCATACTCAATATCAACAAGATCCTTTTTCCAATTATCGAGAGAGATTCTGATATTATCAGTCACTCTTCCTACTGTGTTCTCATCGCCATTAACAAATAAAATATTGCTATTATAAGAGATATTATTCGAGAGATTAATACGATGTTTTAGAAACTTAATGGGTGCATAAATATTCGCATACAAAGAAGTATTGAAGGCATAGTCGGTATTGATAGGTGTTGTTGTCTGGACAAAAAATTCATCAATAGACTTCGTGTTAGAAATATTATTCTTAGTATAAGTTGATCTCAATCGGGCGAACAATCCAATATTACTGAATTGGCTAAAACTATTATAATTAAGGTTCAGATTATGCCGATAGGAAGGTTGTAAATTAGGGTTCCCCACATAGATATTCAAAGGATTGGAATTATCGACAATTGGTTGTAATTGTTCCAGAGAAGGTTCCCGAATACTGGTACTATACCTGACACTCAAACTTCTGGAAGCAGAAATATCTTTATTGTAAAAGAGACTCGGCAATAAGTAGAAATAGTCTTGATTGATGACTGCACCTTCATTTTTCAACTCTCCATTGAGATCAGAATGTTGGAGATTGGTGCCTACCGTAAGACTTGAAGTATTCTTGTTGAGTTTAAAATTGAATCCAAGTCTGTTGTATGCGTAATTACGTTTATAATTGTTACTCAGTTGTTCGTTTAGGACAGATTCCAAATCGCTACCATTCCCCGTTAAATCGTAAAAGTCTTTATCAAAGTCATTTTTATTATTGCTTCTCGAAGCATTTAGTTCGAAATATCTTCTATTTCCAAGAGGTTCCGTAAGAGATAACTTGAATGAATAATTATTCTGAAGATTACTTTGCAATTGTTCTTGAAGCAATGCTTCGATATTATCCACCCCGTTGATGACTCTATTGTTGATTGAATTAAGATCCGCAGATTGATGATTATCATTGTAAGAATACCTTCCATTCACAGCAAAAAACCTCCCCTTCTTTTTAAGTCTATTCATATAGGTAAGTTGAATACTGGCATTCGCCTGCTCACCGATAGAGGCATTGTCATATATACCCCCACTTACGAGATTCCCCTCTTCGTTGTAATTGTTGCTTGTACTCTTGCTTTCTGAAGTCCCATTATTCCATCCCGCGCTTATACGAGTTATCAGTTTCTTGGAGGTATCTATTTGGGCAACAATCTTAGAATTGATCTTGTGATTCTTATTGAGGTTGACCAACTCTCCAATTTGCTCCGTATCGAATCCTCCATTATCCACCAGGCTCTGTCGTTGCACCTCTTGATTGATATCGTTATTAATGCTATTGTAGAAATAGCTTGAATTGATCTCGAGATTCTTCGTGGGTTCGATATTATAATTGAGTCCTCCAGCGGTTGTATTGACAAAGCCATCTCCCAATCCATTGGAAATAGGAATTCCCGTGTCGCTGGTACTTCCTCTGCCGCCACCAGAGATATTGCCGATCCCTCCCATAAAGTCTATATACTCTCTGAAAGAAAAACCTTGCTTATTCACGTTATTCGCCATGCCTATCGCTGACATTTGCGTTTCTGATGTAAAGCGATTGATATTAAACTTGCCTTCATATCTGTCCTTTGTACCATAACCTATTGAACCATTGCCAAAGTATCCCGCTTTTTTACCCTCTTTCAGTACGAGGTTTATAGATTTTTGCCGCTCGCCATCATCAATACCAGAAAATTCCGCCATATCAGATGACTTATCAAATACCTGAACATTTTCAATGGCATCAGCAGGAAGATTCTTAGTCGCTATCGTCGGATCGCTTCCAAAAAACTCCTTCCCTTCTACAAATACATTCTCAACCTCTTCTCCATGAGCGGTAATCGTTCCATCATCTGCGACCTCTATACCCGGAAGTTTTTTGAGCAGTGCTTCTACATTATCTGACACCCTTGTTTTGAATGCATCCGCATTGTACTGTATGGTATCATTATTAACCTGGATGGGAATATGCGAAGCACTAATAAGAATTTCGGAAAGGGTCTGACTGGTCTCTCTTAAGTATACATTGCCAAGGTCAAGATTCTGTGCTACTGTAACAGACTTATTAACTTCGGCATATCCTAAGAAAGTGATATTCATGATGTAATCCCCAGGCATTAGATCATCAATTTTGAATCTCCCTTTAGGATTGGTAATTGAGAACCCTGCCATTATAGAGTCTTCTTTTTGCAAGAGTAATACAGACGCCAACTCAATTCCTTGATCCAATGTGTCTGTGATATGTCCCGCCAGCGTATATTTTTGTGCTTGTCCTACTACCCAAAAAGAACAAGTAAGGACCATGCTTAAGAGTAAGAGGTGTAATGTCTTCTTCATGTTAATTTAATTATGCTCCTCCTCTACCCCTTCCGTTTCCTAGACCTCCAGCGCCACGCTGTTCTCTCATCTCTTTCGTCTTTTCTTTTCTGATCGCTTCGAATTCCTCCATAGTTACCTCCTTCCCTTTACTTGGAATTTCAATAATGCCATCTTCTATCGGACCAAGGGCTACATTATTCGCCACGATAACTTGTTTGCCATTATCTATATTCAATTCAAGTATTAATCCTGGAAGACCTTGGTAAGTTCCAGGTCCATTACTGACCGGTATCTGAGGAGCAAACCATGCCGAGACCGCTATCGAATCACCTACAGTTGTGGTAGCTTCCATTACCAAGTAAGTGAGCACTTGTTTTTTCTGTCCTGTAACCTTCCATTTGTATTCTGGCAAGATGCCGTAGATTACAAAGTCTTTATCCATGAGGTTACGCTTATCGATCATTTTATCCCCCGCGATATCTTTATAGGTCTGACCTGTGCCCATTCCTCTTCCGAATCTACGCCTAAAGCGTCGAGAGAATTCGTTCTCCTCTATGCCGGCCTCTTCTTCAGCTCGCTCACCCGTCTTATAATTGCTCTCAGACTCGTCGAAGTATAGTTCTTTGATCACTTTCTGTTCTTTAGGAATACGATCTCGAAATTGTTGCGGGACGCGATCTGGAATCTCCACCTTGATAGTCATATCGTAGGTTACTTTCCCAGATTTCTGACCTATCATTATAAAAGGCGTAAGCAGGAAGATAATGAGTACTTTATACATGCTTTTTCATTTTAGACTATGAAATACTGAAAAGGTTTAATCCATCATAAAAGACAAAATGAGAGACAAGACTTGAGATCGCGTGTTGAGTAGGATTTAATATCA
>JBLIDB010000056.1:0-22592 GCA_047634015.1 Saprospiraceae bacterium | reverse complement strand
GCTGGCTAAACTTCTCAGTTAATTCAGCCTTATTCATCGTTCTTGATATTTTTACTCAATATATTACTTTTTTCTCTTATGCGACATTCTGAAATGCACCTGTTGGAAAACTCGGAACTTGGATCTGTATTTCTTTCTTTATCTTGAGATTGAAAACTACATACCGAATCATGAGAATAGATCGAATCCTGATCTGTATAGTGAGCGCTTTCCTGCTATGCAATCTTCTTTCCAGTCAAATAGGAGTCAATTTCACTGCTTGTATTGATAATACCATATATGAAGAATCTAACAGCCTAAGTAATGGAAATGGAGACTATATCTTAGTCGGGAAGGCAGGTCCTGTGAATGGCAATTATCTTAGGCGCGGGCTTATAATGACGGATTTTGACTTAATACCAAGTTCCGCTATTATTGTTAGTGCCAAGTTAGTAATCATAGGTGCTTCAGGGAGTCCTCAAATTTTGAGTTTGCATAGAGCTCTTAAACAATGGGGAGAAGGTCTAAGCGATGCCCCGGGTAATGAGTCAGGCGGAGCGATGGCCACTTCCCATGACGCAACATGGAATCAATCCAAGTTTGGTTCAATTTTTTGGTCAAGCCTTGGTGGCGATTTTGCCCCCATCCCTACCGCATCAGCACTTATAAAACCCAGTGTTAGTAATGAGTTTTCTGGACCAGACTTAACGGCAGATGTTCAAGCATGGGTGGATGGTAGTCTGTCCAACTATGGGTGGATGATAATCGGTAACGAAACTACAAGTGGCAGTGCCATTGGATTGAACTCTGGAGATATAAATAACGGAATTCCATACATCAATGTAAAGTATAAACTGCCCGCCCGACAAATTCTCATTAATGAAGTACATCCTACTGATAAATGGATCGAATTAAGTAATCCTGGTCCGAATACGATAGATATAGGAGATTGGTATTTGTGTAATAATGCGAATTGTGACAAGATAAGTGCTGCGGATGTTACCTTCTTACAGGGTAATAGTGTCATTCCTTCTAAAGGTTATGTCAGAATTGCATGGGATGATATTTCCATGACAAATGGGGAAATAGCACTAATGAAGTCTTCTTCAACTTCTTTTTTTGAAGTAATGGAGGACTATATGCAATATGGTGGCCCGAATCAATCGAGATCGTATATTGCTGTAAAAGCCGGCGTTTGGAATGATATGTCAAGCACGGTAACAACTCCTAATACTTTATCCTCTTTGGGGATAGATGGTAACTCTTATGCTAATGGTGAAGATTCTAATCAAACCTCTTGGCAGCAGCAGGTTCCAACTCCAAACCAACAAAATATTTGCAGTGAATATTTAAATCTTACCTCTTCTATCAATTTAGGCATCTATGCTGCAAAGCGGATTGATTACAATGGTACTTCACAGACAGGAAGTGGAGTGGGTCTAAATTATGGAAATTTTGTAGAATTTAAGCCCAACTCAACAGTATCCAATGGTACTATACTGCATGCGCAAAAAAGAGAATGTAGTAATTGAATAATAGAATATCGTAGCTAAAATTGGGGTATTTTGAGAAAGAGAAAACCAAATTGAGGGTTCTTTCACTTGATTTGTTAAGAAGATACTACATTAGATTACGATCACCATATCGACTATGAATACATCCCTGGGAATCTTCTTTTGGATTCTTCCTTTTATCCTCGTGAATATTAGTACGGCTCAAGTAAGTCATAGTAGTCTTAAAAAAGAATTAAGAAAATTAGAGGGTAGTGCCTATTTATTTCGTACATAGGAAGGTGCCGAGGAACTTGCCAGGATCGGGAAATTCAAAGAATCGCTAGACTTACTCGATAAGGGGGTTAAAAAGGCAAAATCTATGGGCAAGAGCCCTTCTATAGTAGTCAAGCTGAATAAGACAAAACTAATTAGTAATGTTCTCCCCAAAAATCATAAATACGCGGGAGAAATAAAAAGTACTATTGAAGATATAATTGAATACAATCTATCGCTGGCGGTCTATAGGGATGTTCAGGAATTAGCATCGGAATTTTCAGCCAATCTAAGTAGCGATATAAAAGTGGATTTTTAGGGAACTTCTAACAAATATTAACAGTGCGATAGAATCTAAAAAAAACGAGCTTGTTGCTGAAGAAAAGGAGAATGAATTAAAAGAGTTTAAGAAGCTCAATAAGGAGGATGCTTTTGAAGAATTAGAGAAGCTTAAAGAGGAAAGGGAGAGACTTGAGGCTTTGCAGATAAGACTCTCTGCTTCATTAGATAAGAATAAAAGGTTGTTGTCAGATCGTCGGGTTGAAATCAACAGGATGTCTAAAGAACAGGCAAAAAAAGAAGCGGTCATTCAGCTTAATCATAGGCTTATTGATTCATTGCGTTTTACATCAGAATTAGATTCTATTAAACTTATAAGTCATCAACATCTAATAAGTGAACAGGAATCTGAAATAGCCTTGCAAACAACTCAATTATACCTAAAAGACACAGAAATAGAATTAAAGAGCTCACGGCAAAAGCATTTTATGGCATTAGTCATTTTGGGAATGATACTCGCTGGGTTTCTATCCTGGATGGTATATGCGAATAAGAAGAACTATAAATTACTTCAAACTAAGAATAAAGCCATAGAGTACGAAAAAGAACGATCCGAAAAGCTTCTTCTTAATATCCTGCCAAAGTATATAGCTAATGAATTGAAGGAGAGTTCAGTTGTGAAAACGCGGACCATCAATATGTGCACGGTTTTGTTTACTGATTTTATTAACTTTTGAAATATTTCCAAAATATTATCTCCTCACGATCTCATAGCCGCATTGGATGAATGCTTTAGAGCATTTGATAAGATCGTTTCAAAATATATTATTGAGAAGATCAAAACTATAGGAGATGCTTATATGTGTGCAGGGGGAGTGCCATTAAAAAATGAGACGCACGCCATAGATGCAGTAAATGCCGCTCATGATATGGTAACCTTTCTAGAGGACTGGAATGGGAAGCGCGAGGAAGAAGGTAAGTAAGATTCGATGCAAGAATCGGAATTCATTCTGGACCAATTATATCCGGGGTTGTAGGTGAGAAAAAGTTCGCCTATGATATATGGGGAGATACTGTAAATATTGCTGCGCGACTGGAAAGCAGGTCAGAAGCGCAAAGGAGAAATATTAGTAATGCCACTTATGAGCTTGTAAAAGATCACTATAATTGTAGTAAAAGAGCTCCTATAAGTGCGAAGAATATGAAGGACCTTGAAATGTATTTTGTCAATAGTCGCATTTAATGGCGAGGTTATTGATACTTACAGATTAATTAGCGTCTAAATGTCGCAGGAATACGTTTATTCGGTATTCGAAAATGAGATATAAGAAAGTCATATCAGATCTTTACATTATACTGGAAGCAGAGCTACCCAGTAAACTTACCTATCATTCTATAGAACATACTAAGGATGTGCATAAGGTATGCGAATTCTATATAGAGCGTTATAAGTTAAAAGGCAAAGACAAAGAGTTATTGACAATTGCTGCTGTAGGACACGATGTAGGTTTCACTAAAGTGTATGCCAATCATGAAGAGGTAAGTGCAGAGATCACTTCCAAGATTATGAAATCCTACAAGTATAGAAAAAGTGATATCGAAATTGTTGAAGAACTTATACTTGCTACCAAGATCCCCCAAAATCCAGGGACTTTCCTTTCTCAGATAATATGTGATGCGGATTTGGATTACTTAGGAAGAGATGACTTTAAAGAAATCGGGGGTAGATTAAAAATGGAATGGATTAATTATGATATCGTTCCCAACAAAGCAGCTGATTTTGATGATATCCAGATTGGGTTTTTGAAAAGCCACTTTTATCATACTGAATATGCATTAGAATATCGTGAACCTATCAAAGAGCAACATCTCGAAGAATTACTACAGAGCACTACGAAATACTCAGATTAAATTTCCTTGCCTTTATGTTATTCTTTTCTAATTATTACTAAATGCAGAAGGTAAATATCGATCAGAAATTTGCCCAATTCCAGGACCTCTGGAGCCCTAAGATTATTGGTGCCTTAAATGGGCAAGAAGTTAAATTGGCGAAAGTCCAAGGGGAGTTTATATGGCATAGTCATGCAGATGAAGACGAATTGTTCTATATTATTAAGGGGACGCTCATTATGGAGTTCAGAGATAGATCTGAGATACTTTTAGAAGGGGAGATGATAATCGTTCCCAAAGGAGTAGAACACAGGCCTGTAGCCGAGGAAGAAGTATGGATACTGCTTTTTGAACCTGCCCAAACAAAGCATACTGGAGAAGTCGAGCACGAATTAAGTGTCAAGGAATACGAGGATATCAGGTAAATTGATCGTCTTATTTTATACTTATTAAGAATTCGCGTTACACATATTAACAGTCTTTCATATATACCACTAATTTTGTGCAAGCTATTATTCTGTAGAATGGCTAAAAAATCGAGTATAAAAGAAAGGCATGTCAGGAAAAGATACATCGAGATATAATCAAAGAGGCGTCTCTGCTTCAAAAGGCGAAGTCCACGCAGCTATCAAGAATTTGGATAAGGGACTATATCCATTGGCGTTTTGTAAGATGTTGCCAGATTTAGTAGGTGGTGATCCGGAGTATGCTAATATCATGCATGCAGATACCGCCGGCACCAAAACAAGCTTGGCATATATTTACTGGAAAGAGACTGGAGATATGTCTGTATGGACGGATATTATCCAAGATGCCATTGTAATGAATATTGATGACATGGCCTGTACTGGGTGTGTATCAAATATTATTCTCTCATCTACCATCGGACGCAATAAATCACTAATCTCTGGAGATGTAATTAAGGGTGTAATTCAAGGGACTCAGGCATTTGTTGATAAGATGAAGGCCCTTGGAATAGATTTGACCCTGGCTGGCGGAGAGACTGCGGATGTAGGAGATATCGTGCGGACAATAGATGTTGGCATCACAGCATTCGGCAGAATTAAGCGATCAGATGCAATCGTCAATGATATGCAAGACGGTGATGTAATTGTAGGCCTCTCATCTTATGGAGAGGCCACATATGAACAACGTTATAATGGCGGTATGGGAAGCAATGGTCTAACCAGTGCGCGGCATGATATCCTGAGTTCAGATTATCGGGTGAAATATCCAGAGAGTTACGATCCCCACATTTCAAAAGAATTAATCTATTGTGGGAGCAAGAAACTAACAGATGAGATAGTCTTAGGAAATGGTGTAACGACCACCGTAGGGAAGCTGATTCTTTCACCCACACGAACATATATTCCAATATTAAGCAATATTATCTCGCAACATAAAGATCAGATCTCAGGAATTATTCATTGTACTGGCGGGGCTCAGACAAAGGTTTTGAAGTTTGTAAAGAACAAGAAAATTGTCAAAAATAATTTATTGCCAATACCTCCATTATTTAAAATGATTGAAGATGAGTCTGGTACTTCTCGGAAGGAGATGTATGAGGTATTCAATATGGGCCATCGAATGGAAATCTATTGTAACCCAAGTGCTGCTGAGGACATTATTTTGATTTCAAAGAAATTCAATGTCGAAGCGCAGATTGTGGGATATGTAGAAAACAGTGAATCAAATCAACTTGTAATTCAAGATTCGAAAGGAGAATATCGATATTGAAGCGCTGAATAGATTTTCAGAAATAGTATTGAATGCAAGCCTACCTTACCTGAAGTTTTTTACCCACTTTCAATATTGAAGAAGGCTTAATCCTATTCAGATGGCAAATCTCTGATAATTTAAGATTGTACGTTATCGCAATTCCATAAAGTGTATCTCCTCGCTGCACAGCATGATATTTAGGTTCAGCTTCTTTATAAGCAATCGCTTCGGCTTCAGAAGAAAGTACTGAAATATAACTTTTTTTGTAAGAACTATGGTGATTGGCATTTTTCCATGAGGACGTTACCCACAATTCAGAAGCTCTAATTTCATTGCTACCATCGAATTTAAATAGATATTCTGGATGAATACAAATTCCTTTGTATCGCATTTCAAAATGTAGATGACTACCTCTAGCATTTCCAGTTGCTCCTCCTTCACCTAATAGATCTCCGGCTTCAACAAAGTCATTTATCTTAACCTTATATTTAGAGAGGTGTGCGTAGACAGTTTCAAGTCCATTAGAATGGCGTACTACAACTGTCCTACCATGACCTCTGCTATACCCTGCAAATCTTACTTGACCAGAAAGAACACTTCTAATATTATCTCCCGTAACTAAATCAACATCTATTCCTCTGTGGGGCCCTCTTTTGCGATGTCCATATCGAGAAGTAATATACATGTTATGTGCCACTGGAGGAATGAAGTGAGTTGCATCAAAAAACAAAACAAACATGTCAGCTGCTTGATAATTTCTATATGCATTGACACGAGTGGTATCCCAAAATTCTTGGATTACAGGAAGTGCTACTTCTTTTTTTTCTTCTTCTTCTTTTTCTTTTTCTTTTACTTCAACTTCTTCAATTGCTAGGCCACTTAGCTCGGAGAATTCTTCTATACTAATTATCTTATTGCAGACAGCATTGCGATAGACAAGTGTGCCATCAAGGTAAATTTTTTCGGACTGTAAGGAGGTATCATCGGAAGATTCTTGAGCATCGATAACGCCACTTGAGAGGATTGTTAATAGCATGAATTCAAGAAGGAAAGAGTATTTTTTGGCCGTCACTCATAACTTATATCCAAAATTGTACCGCAAAAGTATTTTTTCCATAAGAAAATCTAAGATGATCTTAGGATAAACTTCAAGGATTATATAAGGTTGATTTAACATATTATGGGGCTATAATTAGCTAGCGACGGTGTCCGAAAACCCAATCCAGTAATCCAGGCTCTACAAAAGCGTTATCCCAACTATTATGATTGACCCCTGGATACTCTGTGTAGCGTACATCATAACGTTTGTCTTTAAGTGCCGATACCATTTCACGAGACTCATTGACACTCACGACAGCATCGGTGTCTCCATGCATAATCCAAAAGGGGACTTTGCGAGCTTTCGATGTATAGTTAATTGAATCCCCTCCTCCACAGATGGGAACTGCCGCGGCAAAGCACTTTGGGAAACGGTTTACAATTTCAAATGTTCCCATTGCTCCCATTGAGAGGCCCATTACATATATTCTTTTGTGATCAATATTGTATGTCCTCCTAATCTCATTAATGAGCTCTCTAACGGCCTGTAGGTCAGGAGTTATATCCTTCCTATGATAATCGAATGATAGTTCTAATGGCATGGACGATCTATCAACGTCAACAGATGACCAATAGCTTTCTTTCTTACATTGAGGAGTAATCACTATTGCATTGTGCTTAGTTACTGCTTTGGATAAGAATGAAGCGCCATGAGTTAATTGCTTCTCATTGTCATCTCCTCGTTCCCCAGCACCATGGAGAAACAGTAGTAATGGTTTCTTAGTTAATTTTGATTCTGGTGGTATAGCAATCCTATAAGGTAGTAAATGGCCACTTTTTGCTTTAAATGACTTCTTCGTAAAATGAGACTTATTATCCTGACCTTCAAGCGAATAAGTGGATCCAAGTAAGATTAGAAAAAGAAGTATTCGCATGTATTTGAATTGAGAGATTTATTGAATTCTACGAAGTCATATTGTTCCAGACATACGCAAAATGTAGAGAATGATCGAGAGTAAATGTCGTAGCTATTTCTAAAAAATATCAGCTATAAGTGAAGTCTATTATTGTACCCAACCGCAACTAACAGATGCATCTGTAAAACATTATACGATTACACTGCTAGAAAATCGAAAAAGACTGAATAAGTTGGCTTAGAAAGAAGCGATAGATTTAAAATAATCTATCGACGAATGACGTGGATCTTCATAGTTGTATCGAACAATGGCTTTGTTTTCTGATGCTACAAGCTCTTTGTAAGAAGGGACCATTTTCCAAAGATTTCTATCTGACTTTTTAATTAATTCTATCTTATTGAACTTACGATCGTTAACATGAAACTCATATGCAATATAGATTCCCTCGTAGTCGAGTATAGATCCTTTTAGTAAATCTGACTTCTCTTCATGTTTTACACTCAGGATAGTTGCTTCTGTCACTTGATCGAGAATGTATACCGTTTTCTCTTTGGAGAAAGGCAGTGTCTTGTCAATAACATAAGAGTATCCTAAACAAACCAGAACAGCAAGTAAACCAAATGAGACCAAATTTATAGAATGAAGCTTAGACATAGTCATAATAGTTATTCAAAGGTGAAAAGTACTACAAATATATTACACTATTTATTAATATGTATAATTATATGAAGATAATTATACATATGTTTATCGCTAAGAATCAATGGATAGGTTTATACTGAACTGTTTCACTCCTTGATTTTAGATAGGAGTTTACTCTTTTTACATTAAGTAGATCTTCTTTTAAATCTATTTAGGATAGATAGGGTTTCCTACAGTTTATTCTGAGGCTGCTGGAAGTTCTACTATACCACCGCTGATTTTCTCCCCATTTTCGTATTCATACCGGAGCGTAACTTCTCCTTTATCATTGAAGTATTCGAGCGTACCATGTTGTTTCCCATTCTTAAAGAATCCTTTGCGTTGAATCTTTCGGTTAGCATATATGGTGAAGGGACCATCGAATTGCCCATCTTTATAGGAGGTCTCTTCTGTTGGCTGACCAAAAGTATAAGCTACTTTGAATCCATGGAGTATATCATTTTTGAATTCTTCTCGGGATTCAATCTGACCTCTGTCATTCATTGTGATTTCGATGCCATTCTTGAGTCCCTGAATGTATGTGGTGATCTTCTTTATTTTATTTGAGTTATCGCGATAGGTAACCCAAGTACCATTTCTGATTCCATTCAATAATTGACCTTTTACCAGTAGGTTGTCATCCTTGTCTCTATATTCTGCGAATGTAAGTCCATTGACAGCCGACTCAGTTTGGTAACCAGCTAGATCGTATTGTGGTCCGATTTGTGAATTGTTGCAAGCACAAAGGAAAATAATCAAGATGATAGAATAAATTATTTTATACATAGTAGGTGTAATGATTAATACGAATGCAAAATTAAGGTAATACCTTCTTTATTCTGAAATTCATCTTAAGTTTATCATTTGACAAATAAAGTTAAATGACAAATCGAGAACTTGCCAGCATCTTCAATAAACTTGGAAAAATTATGGAACTGCATGGCGAGAATCCATTCAAGGTTCGGTCCTACTCTTCTGCGTATAATACAATAAGAAGATTTGGAGAGCCTCTTATAGAGTTAGATAGAGATCAGCTACTGGCTATTAAAGGAATTGGTCAGAATATCGCAGACAAGGTAGAGGAGCTCAAAGAAACAGGGCAATTATCAGCCTTGCAGAAGTATATAGATCTAACTCCTGGCGGTATTGCCCAAATGTTAGAGATAAAGGGTTTAGGTGCGAAGAAAATCCTTATGATTTGGCGAGAGATGGGGATTGAATCGCCTGGCGAATTGCTTTACGCTTGTGAAGAAAATCGACTTATAGAACTCAAAGGTTTTGGCGTTAAAACACAGCAATCTCTCAAAGAGCAATTGATTTATTTCCTGGATGGTCAAGGTAAGTATCTCTATGGTCACGTAGAGTCTGAAGGGATGGAATTGTTAGATCTCATCAGAACTACATTTCCGGAAGAGAATACTGATGTCATCGGTACTTTCGGTCGTAAAATGCCGATTGTGGATGCTATTGAATTACTTACAGAAGTAGAAATAGAGGAGATCAATGAATATCTCTTAGAATTAGAGGCGATCGAAGAAAGAGAGGGGGAGTTATTTTATAAGGGGACTTTGGTACTTATATCAACCCCCTTCAAGGGTTACGAAACAGATCGTTGGAGTCAACTTGCTTCAGATGAATTCCTGGAGGAATGGAATAAAAAGTACCCAAAAGCTTCAATCAATGAGGATGAAGCTACTATTTTCGAATCTCAGAATCTTCAGTTCATACCGGCTGAGAGTCGAGAATCAGCATTAATTCTCGAACAGGCCTCAAATAACTCTTTCCAATTAATTGATTTTGAAGATATAAAGGGTGTCGTTCATAACCATTCAACGTATAGTGATGGAGTGAACAGCATCAAAGAGATGGCGGATGCCTGTATAGAATTAGGTTATGAATATCTTGTAATGAGTGATCATTCGCAATCAGCCTTTTATGCGGATGGATTAAAACCAGATCGGGTTTACCAACAAATGGAAGAAATAGATACGCTGAATGAATCGTATCAAGATTTTCATATTTACAAAAGTATCGAGAGCGATATACTTTCTGATGGAAGGTTAGACTATGATGAAGAACTCTTATCCAAATTTGATATCGTGATTGCATCTGTCCATAGCAACCTTAAGATGGATGAAGAGAAGGCGCATATGAGACTTCTCAATGCCATTGCGAATCCAGCTACAAGAATTTTAGGCCATCCTACGGGGCGATTATTGTTATCACGACCTGGATATCCTATAGATCATAAATTAATTATAGATGCATGCGCAGAGTATAACGTGGCTATAGAGCTTAATGCAAGTCCATATAGATTAGATGTTGATTGGACTTGGGTTCCTTATGCGATGGAGCGTGACGTTTTAGTCGCTATAAATCCTGATGCCCACAGTATTGCAGGGATTAAGGATATCCGATTTGGAGTGATTGCAGCAAGAAAAGGTGGGTTGCCCCCTGACCTCTGCTTAAATACAAAGAGCCGCGTGTTATTCGATCAGTGGATCGGTAGTAAGTAATGTTTGCAAACATTATATTAATTTTTAATATAACATTGGCTTTAATCCGTTGATAATCAATGTCGTAGGATTAATGGCTTGTTAACTTACACTTTCGAGGTATAAATAAGTCTTGTTTGCCCTTATATTTGTGTTAGAATTGATATTGTAAATAATTAAATCTTTAATAATGACATCATTAAAATCTGTCTTATTCATAGCTACAGCACTCGTGCTAACTGTAGCTTGTAAGAGCGACACAAAAGATGCTGCTCGCGAATCGCTTGCAACAGCAGCAACTACTACACCTGCAGCTACACCTGCTGCAACACAGACTCCGGCGGCAGTGATTCCTACAGGTCCACTAACTTCTATCGTTTATCCTGAAACAGAATTTGATTTCGGTGAGATCGAAGAAGGAGAAAAAGTAACTCATGAGTTCAAATTTAAGAACACAGGTAAGGAGCCTTTAGTAATCTCCAAGGCTCAAGGATCTTGTGGATGTACAGTTCCTGATTGGCCAAAAGAGCCTATCGCAGTTGGAGCAGAAGCTGTAATAAAAGTGCAGTATGACTCAAGAGGAAAAGGTAAGACAAGAGCTGAAGGAGGACGTGCAGAAAACAAGCGCGTAACGATCACAGCGAATACTGATCCTGCTCAAACTTTCATTTACATTAAAGGCAAAGTTTACAAGCCAGATGCACCAGCGAGCTAAGCTGAAAATTAGTAAAGAAACAGAAAGCCTTTCAATGCAAATTGAAAGGCTTTTTTCTTAGAACTAATTGAGTGTTAATAGAAAGTAAAGGCTTATTGCTGTAGAGAAAGAAGTAGGTTTCGACAATTGAGAAAAACCCTTGCCCTATGGCTTATAGAATTCTTAATCGATGCATCTAATACACCAAAGCTTTCTTTATATCCTTCAGGTATAAATATAGGATCATATCCAAATCCACCTGCACCGGTCTTTTCTTTTGCTATATGACCTCTTACGACCCCTTCGCACTCATGGCGTTCTCCGTTGACGATACAAGCCACCACAGTCCGGAATTGAGCAGAACGGTTACTATGCCCGTCTAAGGCAAGTAGTAACATATTCATATTATCCTCGCTACTACGTTGTGAACCTGCATATCTTGCAGAATGGACACCTGGTGCACCTTTTAAGGCATCTACCTCTAATCCCGTATCATCAGAGATTACATTCTCTCCTATAAGCTTATAGATGGTTTCTGCTTTGATCCAAGCGTTTTCTTTGAGCGTAGCGCCATCTTCTATGATTTCTTCATGGAATCCAATATCCTCAAGTGTGACGATTTGCCAGCCTGTATCTTTAAGTACGACAGATACTTCCTTTGCTTTATTTGGATTGTGAGTAGCAAATACTAACCTCATATTTTAAAGTATGTTTTTAAACATCCCCAAAGTGCTTTTTTCTTATCTGCATCGGTCTTCAGAACCATTAGGGAATCACAAAAGAGTAATGTTCGGTGGTCTATCTGAATAGGGTAATACGGAAGGACCTCAGTTTGAAGCATTAATTGCGATTTATCCACTCCAAAAATAATATCAATGCCGCGCTGGCTATTCCACGATCGTTGAACTTGAATTATGGTGTGCGTACCTATCTTTTTAATTTTAATTTCAGCCAAAGAGTTTCCTGTGGCGCCAAGGATTTTACTTAAGAGCCCCTGTTCTGCTTCTCCATATTCTGCTTCATTCACATAGATATTTATAGAGTCAGAAGCGACCGAAGAACTTTCGGAGGAAAGTAGATCCTGAGCGGGCTGATATATAGGGAAATCGAAAAATGACATTCTATGATCAAAGGTAGTTAAGCGCCGATAATATCAATCATAACAATTTGAAAGAACAAATATTTTTTCAACCTTCATGCAGCATTAGTTAAAACAATCTATGACTCAAGCGGAATATATATATTGTCCTTCATGTAAAAGTGATATGGCATTAGGAGCGGAGGGATATAATTATTGTAAAAGTGACGTCTGTTCATTCGTTCAATATCTTAATCCAACTCCTGTAGTCGCTGCAGTTGTGGAATATGAAAACGAGCAAGTGATTTTGGCTCATAATGCTCTATGGCCAGCCGGTTGGTTTGGACTCATTACAGGGTTCTTAGAACGTTACGAACATCCGGCAGAAGCGGTGATCCGTGAGGTGAAAGAGGAATTAGGACTTGACGCGACACTTGAGTCATTCATTGGGCACTACTCATTTAAGCGAATGAACCAAATCATCATGGCATATCATGTGAAAGCCAGTGGCGAAATCAAATTAAATGATGAGTTGGATGCGTATAAAGTTGTTCCTTTCAGTAAGGTGAAATATTGGCCAGCGGGCACAGGTTATGCATTACGTGATCATTTAGTAAGTAGAGGCTTTGATCCTGAAGAGAGGAGTTTTAAATAAAATGTAAAAGAGCCTTCTTACATTTAGTAAGAAGGCTCTTCTTTAGAATAGGGGATTGATTCTTCCGCCTGATCTTATATTTTATAGTTCGAAAGTACCTGAACCTACTTGGTATCCTTTGTTGAATATTGCAACTCCGTAGGTTCCTTTTTCAATGACACCATCTGGATTCCAATCCATACAGGCTTCTGTATCCTCGTTGTTATAAGTTAATGTTCCTGACATTGTATAACGTATTGTTTCACCTGTTAACTTATTCGTTATTTCTCCTGAATCCAAATCATCATCCATAACAGTCTCTCCATTCGTATTAATCAATCTAACATAGAATGTCTCTTCGCCTGCAGGAACCACAACATTGGTTTCCGTTCTGAAGCAAGTACGCATTACATCCATACGCTTATTAAGTTTACGACGCTTCCATGAACCATCATCATTGACAGATCCTCCCTCGAAGCTGATATAATTGATCTTGATCGCAGATCCTATCTCAACCTTATCCGAAAGCTTTTGATTGAAGGTTTGTAAGTCTTCTTTTTCACTAACTAATACAGTACGTGCTTCTTCAAGATCTGCACTGACTTCCTTTTCCGCAGTAAGGTCTTGATTTAAGACTAGGACATCTTTTATGAGTTTATTATTCTCACCTTGAAGCATTTCGTTCTTAGCGGTAAGATCACTAATCTGCGCTAAGTATCCTGCAGTAAGACTTTCAAACTTGGAGATTTCCTCTCGAGCGGTATTAAGTTCTCTCTTAGTCCAAATTAAGTTGTTGATCTTAGTTTTCTGAGCTTTCAACTCTTCTTTCTGATTGTCGATAAGCGCATTTAGCTCTTGGCTATCTGTGCGCAATCCTTCGATGCTCTCCAACGCTTCTTGGTAATCAGAGTCCAATTCTTCTTGGACACTTTGCAACTCTGAGAATTCAACAATTTTTTCTTGATGAGCGTTCTTTAACTGGCCGTTTTCATACCATAGGTAACCGCTTAACATTAGTAATAAGGCGATTATGATTCCTGAAATTACTCTTCCTGACATGTTCAATAGATTAAGTTTTGTAATAAGACAATGTACAAATGCAATATTCAAGCTAATCGCCTCATAATAGATTAGGGTATATCCCTAATTTGTTAATTGCAAGAAATACTAGTTAAAGACCCTAATCTTACGAATATTTCAATAAATTTAGAGGATTATGATGTATCCGCGTGACAATATACGCCGCATATTATACCTCGACATTGAGACAGTCGTGGAAGTGGAATATTATGTTGATCTTTCTGAAGAAATGCGCATTCTTTGGCAAAAGAAGTCAAGAAGGCATGTCGAAAGTGAAGAATATCCATATTTCGAAGAGGAGTTGGAAGCGCTCTACAAGGATAAGGCGGGGATATATGCGGAATTCGCCAAAGTAGTATGTATCTCGGTAGGATTTCTTCAAGAAAAAGAAGCGCAAACAGAACTACGTATTAAGAGTTTTGGCCAAGATGACGAAATCGATTTATTGAACGCTTTCGCTCATTTACTTAATGAGTATTTCTACGACAGACACAACCAGTTTTTATGTGGTCATAATATAAAAGAGTTCGATGTGCCCTTTATATGTAGAAGAATGATGATCCATCAGATTCCACTTCCTAATCTATTAGATATTGCTGGGTACAGACCATGGCAGACGCATCATTTACTCGATACGATGGAGATGTGGAAGTATGGCGACTATAAGCACTATACATCTTTAGAATTGCTTTGTGCCGTACTCAAAGTACCAACTCCCAAATCTTCTATGTCTGGCAAAGAAGTTCATGGTGCTTACTGGGAAGGGAGACTGCCCGAGATCATTAAGTACTGTGAGCAGGATGTTGTTGCTACAGTTCGAGTATATCTTAGGTGTATTGGGCTAAATACGATAGGCGAGAAGGAGATTTCCTTTCTGGATGAAGAGGAGGAATGAAGTTTACGCATTGAAAGTTACTGCTACTTATAGGAATCCAACACTACGATTACCAGTTCCTTCTCGTTCAGTAAGTGCATCTCCAAGCTCTGATCTTGCTGCCTCGACATGTTTCATTAGTGCTTCAACAATATCAGGATACTGGTCATAGACATTTGTCGTTTCACTAATATCAGATCTTAGATCATATAATTCTAAGCCCATAGCTACCTGATAATTATATTCTATTGGCAATCCATCATCTCTTCCTTCACGTCCTTCGATAGATCTATATTTATGCGGAAGGTAGAGTTTCCATCTTCCATTCCCACTCATAACTGCTTGTAGAGCATTTTGATGATAATAGAAGTAGTATGCAGGATGATGGGGAGCTGCGGCATCTCCGGTCTTTAATAAGGTTAACATACTCCTCCCATCAATCGTATTCTTTGGTAATGATGCACCTGTGATCTCTGCTATAGTTGGCAGTATATCAATCGTCATTGCCGGAGCGCTTATCGTCTGGTTTGAGTTTATACTTTCTGGCCATTTAACAATACATGGAACTCTAACACCTCCTTCTAAAGCGGTTCCTTTGCCTTCTCTAAGTGGCAGTGCTGTGCCTGAGTGGTTTCCATAATTAAGCCAAGGCCCATTGTCAGAGGCAAAGATGATCATCGTGTTTTCTTCAAGACCATTTGTTTTCAATGTCTTAATGATTTCACCTACTGACCAGTCGATTTCTGAAATAACATCTCCATAAAGCCCGCGATCTGAAGTTCCAGAGAAACGATCAGATACATAAAGAGGCACGTGAGGCTGGCTATGAGGCACGTATAAGAAGAATGGTTTGTCTTTATTCGTTTCTATAAAATCCACAGCATGTTCCGTATACCACCTTGTAGTAAGACTTTGGTCCTCGAGTGTATCTATTATAGTTTCGTTTTGAAATAAAGGGAGATCCTTAAAATTAAAATTCTTCCCTTGGCCTGGATGGTAGGGCCACATATCATTAGAATATGGAATTCCAAAGTAGTCATCAAAGCCTTGTTTTGTTGGAAGAAACTGAGTTTCTGATCCCAGATGCCATTTTCCATAGATGCCAGAAGTATAACCCAGAGGTTTAAGCATTTCGGCTATCGTTACTTCATTCGTATTGAGCCCTTTTCCCACATATGGCATAAAAGCTCCGTGAACACCTATTCTATTCGCATAGCAGCCTGTTAGCAAGGAAGCCCGTGAAGCTGAGCATACAGGTTGGGAAACATAGAAGTTCGTAAACCGAACTCCATCTTTTGCCATTTGATCTAGGTGGGGAGTTTTGATATTTGGAGAGCCATAGCACCCCACATCGTTATACCCTTGATCATCTGTAAATATAATTACGATATTAGGTGGCGTATTGACAGGTTCGATAGGTTTTGGACTCCTTGCACAAGCCATGAACAGCGTTAGTGTTACTAAGAATAATTGTATGCTGAGTTTCATGTTTTGTGTTTATAGAATCAAGTGATAGCATGCAGCAAATGAGGCAAGAATTATTTCCAGTAGTCCTTAAAGATATCCTGCATAATAGGGTAGTGTTCGTCGGTATCTCCTATCTCTTGGCGCAATTTAGAAAGACGCTTTTTCATTTCTGTTATTTTCGCTTTGTAAGAAGGATCGTTATAGGCATTATTTACTTCATTTGGATCTTCTTGCAAGTCGTAGAATTCCCATGCAGGCTCAGTTGTTTCCTTTTGAGCTCCATTCATATCCAAGGGCTGTCCGTAAAAGAGTGCTAACTTATACCGCTCGTCTCTAATACCAAAATGAGCAGGCCTGACAGGAATATGCTGCCAATACCGGTAGTAGATTTCATCTCTCCAATCTTCCACCGGATGTCCATTCAAAATATTTCTAAAACTACTTCCTTGAATAAAGTCAGGTTTTTTAATTCCGGCATAATCTGCGAAGAGAGCAGGGAAATCGATGTTTAAAATGATGTCATCGATCTTGCTTCCTCCTTTGATTTCTTTAGGATATCGAATTACAAAAGGCATTCTAAGCGCCTCCTCATAGATCATACGCTTATCGAAGAATCCATGTTCTCCTAAGAAGTAACCCTGGTCCGCAGTATATATGACAATAGTGTTATCCGCCATTTTACTATCCTCCAAGTAGTCAAGAAGATTTCCAATATTGTCATCTATTGCCGCTCCAGATTTTAAAAAATCTTTGACGAATTTCTGGTAAGTCAGTTTTCTGATTTGGATGCTGTCGAGTCCTTCTCCATGTACGGCATGCCCTGGGTACTGCCGATCTTCAGGTGCTCTTTTTTCATCATCGAGATATCGCTGATATGCAATTTCTAATTTCTGTCCTATAAAACTACGACCAGTTGTTTTTGGACCGAAATCATATAGGGATTCAGGCTCTGGGATATCAATGTCATCATATAGGTGTGTATGCCTTTCAGGATAATCAAATGGCTCATGAGTAGCTTTGAAATGAGTCATTAGAAAAAAGGGTTTCTTCGAATTTCTATTTTTTAACCATTCTATAGAATGATCTCCGATGACATCTGCCGAAAAGCCTTCATAGTTTGTCCCCCCTTTATTATGATCTTGCCAAATATCGATTCCTTTAGTTTTGAGTTTCGGATTGTTATAAACGCCTTGTCCTGGTAAAACAGAATAATGATCAAATCCCGCAGGTTCTTTTTTTAGATGCCACTTTCCAATTATAGCTGTCTCATAACCAGAATGTTGCAATACTTTTGCAATGTTATTACTTTCCGGACTTAGATGATCGCTTAAAGTAAAGATATCATTCTGATGACTGTACTGTCCTGTTAGAATAGCTCCTCTACTAGGGACGCAAATAGAATTAGTACAGAAAGCATTTTTTAATAAAGCACCTTCTTCAGTTAGTCTTTTGATGTTCTTATTATACGCATGCTTTTCCAGAACACCGCCATACACTCCCCAAGCCTGAGAGGTATGATCATCAGACATAATGAAGAGAATATTGGGACGTGCCTGTGCTATAGGTTCAATCATCTCTGTTTCCTTGCAAGCGCAAAGAACTATGATTAAAATGCCAATTAGAAAACTATTCTTAGTGATCAATTCAGTAAATGTCATAAGGATAAGTCGTAATTATTTAAGTTCCGAAAATAGCGCTGAGCCCGGACTAATTCTTACTGTAAGCGTCAATGTACTTTTGATCCAATTCGTCAGAATCCTTATACTGTGTTCTTAGATCCTGTAATTGTATTTTGAGATCGGCGACAACATCAGCATATGCGGGATCATCATAAACATTATTCATTTCATTGAGGTCCTTTTTGCGATCGTAAAGTTCCCACTCATCTACATCGTAGTAGAAATGAGCAAGCTTGTATTCTTTGGTTACGATTCCGTAATGACGCTTCACCATATGTACAGAAGGGTATTCATAGTACTGATAGTATACTGCATCACGTGTCCATTGAGCATCATTTCCCTTGAGGAGAGGAACAATACTCTCCCCTTGCATATCTGATGGTGCGGTAATTCCTGCGATCTCGAGAAATGTTTGTGCAAAGTCAAGATTTTGAACCATTTCTTCATTCGTAGTACCAGGAGTTACTTCATTAGGCCATCTTATCAATAATGGGGTCTTGAAAGATTCATTATAAATAAATCTCTTGTCAAACCAACCATGCTCTCCTAAGTAGAAGCCTTGATCTGAAGTGTAAACGACTATTGTATTTTCTGTTAGACCACTATCGTCCAAATAATTCAAAACACGTCCTACATTATCATCAACTGATGAGATACAAGCGAGATAATCTTGCATATACCTTTGAAATTTCCATTTCATTTTTTCCTCATCTGTCATCGTAGGCCAGTTCTCTTTGAAATCGGCATTGATCTTATCCAAGATAGGTTTGTATAGTTTTTTTTGAGCTTCATTGGAGCGGTTATAAGGGCCATAGAAGCTATTGTTCCATTCTTTTACTTTGGGTTGCACCTTGTCTCCCATTTCAACTATTGTCTCGGGATATACCTTGCTATCATGACTATACATCATATGTGTGAGAAGATTCATCTCAGCTGTTTTGGCCGCAGTACCGCGATTTCTATAGTCATCAAATAATGTCTCAGGCTCCGGGAATGTCTTCTGCGTAAATTCTTTGAACTTCGTAGGACTCGGCCACCAAGGCCTATGTGGTGCCTTGTGTAAATACATGAGCATGAAAGGCTTCTCTTTATCTCGTTTTTTATCAAGCCAATTAAGCGTTAGATCTGTTATGATATCTGTGACATAGCCTGTGATAGTTGTATCTCCCCGTGGTGTTATAAACTTGGGATTAATATAGTTCCCTTGACCTGGTAGGATCATAAAGTCGTCGACACCTTTGGGATTATTACCAAAATGCAATTTGCCATACATCGCTGTCTCATAGCCATTGTCTTGGAATAACTGTGGGAAAGTGATTTGAGTAGTGTCAAAAGGCATTCTATTATCAATCTTTCCATTGATGTGTGTATGCTTCCCTGTCAAGATTGTAGCACGAGAAGGAGCGCAGATGGAGTTCGTTACACAGGCATTGTTGAACTGGATACCTTCTTTCGCCAATCGATCAATATTGGGCGTTTCCAGTAATCTATCAGAATAAGAACTTATCGCCTGATACGCGTGATCATCAGACATGATGAAAAGGATATTGGGCCGTTTTTTATCTGACTCTGCTGTTGACGTGGAGCTATCGCACGCTATGAAGGCGGATGATAACAGAATGAATAGAACGTAGTAGGTGAATTTCATATTGATTTTATTTGAAGAAAGGAAAGATAGCGACACCTTTCGGACTACAAAATCATTTGAGTCGAAATCGGAAAGAAATATGAAATAAGTAACAGTGAAATAAAAGTTAAATTTTTTTTCGGCTCCTTTTGCCCTGACTTTTAACCTTAATTCAGTCAAAGTATCAACTATTATCCTTCATTAAAGCACTTCAGAACTAAGACGAAACAAAACGTGTAGAAATCCCTAACTTATTAACACACAATTACTTAGGCGCTTGCCAAGCGAGAACTCTTTACTATAACTTCACCACCTCACCAGTTTTAAAGGACTCATCTGCGGCAAGTACGATTTTTAGACTACTGACGGCATCTCTCATATGATTAGAAAGATCCTTGTCATTGAGAATCGCATCAAGAAGATATTCCTGTTCTAATTGACAAAGTCCGTCATGAGTGGGTTCATCGGAAGTGTCTAAAAGCTCGTCTTTTTTGGCAAAAGTCCCATCAGCGTTAAGTTCGCTATGATGAACCAAAAGGCCACCTGTTTTGGTGTGTCCATCTATGTCTTCAGACTCACCTTTGTCCTTGTCGATTATACTTACACTTCCTTTAGGGCCGATCACATCTTTTACAAAGAATGCTGTTTCACTCATCATTGGTCCCCATCCAGCCTCATACCAGCCTACTGAACCGTCTTCGAATCTTACTTGCAATTGACCGTAGTTATACATTCCTTCTGAAAGATCATCGGTCAAACGAGCCCCTATCGAAGAGACGCTAATCGGCACAGACTCCGTCATTAGGCACATCACATCTACATAATGCACACCACAATCTACAATCGGAGACATGGATTGCATGAGGGATTTATGCGTTTCCCACTTTGGTCCACAGCTCTGTTGATTTAGATTCATACGCATTACTAATGGCTTACCAAGGGTCTGCGCTTTACTTATAAATTGTGACCAGGCGGGGTGAACTCTTAAGATATAGCCTATCACCATCTTCTTATTCAAAGAAGTAGCAAGATCCACAAGCTCTTGAGCTTCTTCTACGGTGGTAGCAATCGGTTTTTCTACAAATACATGCGCTCCTGCTTCCAAACTTTGCTTTACGTATGCAGCATGTGTATCAGGATAGGTATTTATAGATACTACGTCAGGCTTACTGGTAGCTAATGCCTCCTCAAAAGATCCGAATGTAGGATATCCTCCGAGTTCTTCGGAAAGTCGCTCTCTACTTTCTGGCCCTCTGCTTACAAGACCTACGATCTCAAACTCCTCTATTTTATGATATGCGCGCGCGTGAGAAACACCCATATTACCACATCCAACGACTAATACCTTTAACTTTTGACTCATTATTATAGCAAGTTTAGATTAATCACAAGATATAAATATCTTGGTTGCGAGTGAATTGATTATGAAGTGATTTAAGAATACAATGACTATCTGCAAGCAAAGTATTATATCCATAGAACCTGTCTTGTTGTCAGGCAGACGTCAGCTATTTTGCGTTTTATAACTATGGTTATGAAACGAAAAATACTTGTTCTGAGCTAAGCTGAAGGGAGCTTCGTCTATAACCATAAGTCGTGACTCTCGATTTAGCCCTCCATTCTTAAATCACCTATAGATTGTACAAATAATAATTGTAAATGTATTGTTATGCTAAGCAGAATACTTCCTGTTTTTTATACGAAATCACGGCCATCCCATTCATTTCTTAATTTTTTTAATTATTTCAATTCTAATTCGTCGCTGGGAAAAGTGATATCGTCGTCTTCAGGTTCCACGAAATACTGTTTTTTTATTTTTTTTATTTCCTTTTCTAACTCTTTATTTTCCCAATCATCTCCAGATGGACTAGAGATTCCAAAAACATAAATATAATGTGGTACGATTCCTATTCCCCACGCTAAAGTTGGAAAAAATGCCCATCAAAAGCTTGGACTAATTAAATAATTAACTGTAAATAAAAATACAGTAGTTGCACAAAAAGACCCAAAATGGAGGTAGAAATTCTTTTTGTCTTTGACTTTCTTTAGGGCTTTAGAATATACTTCTTCTTCAGTCATTTGTAGGTTTTACCTTTTTGATTAATCATTCTTTGATAAATTTCGTGGTCAAATTAAAATTTAAATCAAAAACGACAGAAGGAAGTGTTGATTTTTATTTTGCCATGATTTGCAACATGGAAATTTTAAAAGAATGAGTTACAATGGTTCGGAATAAAAGAGATGATACTAAAAACATAAATGCGTGAGTTGAATACTTAGATCCAACCTGTAATCACGAGTTGCAACAAAATGATTATACAAGACGCATTTATGACAGGCAAAAGCCTGATTTCGACAATATTACAAAAAATGAACGATCTGAATAGGTCACGGCAGCGGTTTATAAAGGAGATACTTCTTCTTTATTTGAGCCACAGGGGTCGGATGAATTTCCTCCAAATGGAGCGACAAGGTGGATTAAGTGAGAAGTCCTATCGCTATCAGTTTGAGCAGGACTTTGACTGGATGGATTTCAACTTAAATTTGATTAAAGAGCAATGTAGTGACGAATTGGTAATAGGATTCGACCCGAGTTTTATTAACAAAAGTGGTAAGCGAAGTCCCGGATTAGGCTATTTTTATTCTGGCTGCGCAGGTCATTATAAAAGAGGCTTAGAAATAGGAAGTTTTGCGG
>JBLIDB010000055.1:0-22799 GCA_047634015.1 Saprospiraceae bacterium | reverse complement strand
GATGAGAGACCCTAAATCTGCATATGACACCTCGCCATCATCGAGTTGTTGATCTTTATCTGTAACGAGTTCTCTATAGATGCCTTTGCCATCATCCGTATTGTCTTCTACTTTTATAGTTAGATCTCCGCCTACTGCTTCTACAAATACTCGGTCTTGGATACTAACATGCGGATGAGACCCATTTCTAAAATCATCTCTCGATGTCTTTATCCATTCGAATCCGTACTGATTGCCGATTTTATATTCATGCTCGCTACGATTATCTATATATTTTAGATCCGAACCATTGACTAGCCACTTGAAGGCTTTGTAATCCCCTTCTTTATCGGACACCCTAAATATCATATAGAAATAAGCTCCGTGAGACCAGAATCTATAGAACTCAGAATTGCGATAATACTTATAGAGGTTTTCTAAATCTTGTTCGAATTGCGTATCCTTAATTATAGAAAAATCATCTTGAATAAATTTCTCGTTTTCATAATGATAGACGGCAAACACATCGGACATCTCCGTAACAGACCTCAAGCCGATATGAACATTAAATCCGAATATGCACCGATCTTCAAAAGCTATAATGTCTTGGGCAATACAATTGTTATCGGTATGAATCCGTACAGTAGCTTTTAGTGCCGTCTCTGTTCCACCGAAGATATGTTTTCGGGAATCATTTAGCTTGAGGAGTTTTTCCTCCAGAGCACCTCTACTCTTATTTAATCGAGATCTTATTATTTCATAAGATCCTGCTTCTAGTGGTGTATCGGATGTAGGAAACTCAGACATAAATATTGGATTGGGTAATCAAAAAACATCAATTGATTAGAAAATACGCTTGTTGAAAAGTGACAGTGCATTCTAATTAGAAGCACCGTCTTCAGTTATTATCTATGATTATAAGAAGCTTGATGTGCTTCTACTACCGATTCCCAGTTTCCGGACACTCTCTATAATCTTCCCGATACTTCCGTTATCATCTCCAGCCATGTTCTGCTGAATTTGAAATAGGGTTGCTATAATCGAAAGGTTCTTAACATCATCCAGATTTATGCTAGCTCCTGTGAGTGTTTCTCTTACTCTGGAAAGAATACCATTATTTCCATTATCGCCCAAAAGTGCATCTTTTAATTCTGTCAGCGCTTCACTTGAAGAAAGCATCATATCTACAGATTTCCCAGAAGCTACGGCACCAGATATTTTCTCAAAAAAGGCACCTTCTCCGCCGACGATATCTATCTTGGCAGACTTCAATGCCTGGCCTATAATTTCTGCTTTAGCATCTGCGATATCCTTATCTACGTTCATTTGAGCAAGGGCAACTTCCTTCTCCATTTCTAATTGCAACTTGAATTCTTCATGGTCTTTTCCTACACCATCAAGCTTCTGCATCGCTAAGGCCTTTTCCGCAACGCCTTTGGCTTCTGCCATGGCTTTGAGCTCCATAACTTCAGCTTCCACCTTACCTTGATCGAGCAAAGCATCTGCCTTGAACTTCATCCCTTCTGCTTCAGCCTTCATCTTCATTTCTATCAATGAAGCATCGATTTTACCTTCCTTCTCTTTCGCTAAGGCTTTCGCTTCTGTTACTTGAGCTTCTGATAATCCTATTGTTGCCTCCTCAGCAGCTTGCGCTTCGGCAGCAATCTTACGCGCCTCTGCTTGACGAATCGCGGCATTCTTTTCCGCTTCGGCGTCGATTATTAATTTCTCAGCTTCTATTTCAGCGGATAGTTTGGCTGCTTCCGCTCGCTTTGTTTGCAAGATGACGGTGCTTTCTCCTTCTTCTTCTGCTTGTAAAATGGCTACGTCTTTAGCTCTCTGAGCCGTAGCGATCGCTTGGACATCCTTTGTCTTCTCTAGCTCCTCTACTACTTTCTTTTCTACAGAGACGCGTTCTCTGATCACATCCTGGATGTTCTTGCGCTCTTCCTCAATAGCCTTTTCTTTTTCAATTTCTGCTAAGGCAACAATCTTCTCTTTTTCTGTACGCTCGAGCAACATATCTTTTTCTACACGCTCATTTTCAACGGCTTCCGTTCGCTCCTTACTTTTTTGTGCAACAATTACGGACCGCATTTTATTTTCTTCGGCTATTTCCAAGGCTTCATCAGTAGTGATGCGGACGTGTTCTCCTTTTAAGCGCTCTTCTTCATTCACTTTCATGATTTCAGCCCCTTCACGAGCCTTGATATTAGCGATCTCTCTTAATTGTCGTTCCTGTTTTTCTGCTAACTGCCGATCTAATTCTAAGATCGCTTCTTGGGCTTCTACGTTCTGACGCTTGATTGTCTTCTCCTCTTCTTTACGAACGAAGTTGGCTTTCATATTCTGCTCTGCTGTGAGCTCTACTATCTTTTTGATACCCTCGGAGTCCAAGATGTTATCAGGCTTCAGAAATTCAAGTGGTGTCTGCTCCAAGTAATCTATAGAACAGTTATCGAGCGTATACCCATTAAGGTCTTGAGCGGACATCTGGAAGATCTTCTTTCTGAATTCTTCACGTTCTTCGTAGAGATCTACAAAGTTGAATGTCTTACCTACGGTCTTAAGTGCTTCTGAGAACTTTGCTTCGAATAGATTATTCAAGGTCTGAATATCTGAAGCCCGCTCTGTTCCGATGGTCTGCGCGACATTGATCACGTCTTCCATGCTTTTATTGACCCTTACAAAGAAAACTACTTTGATATCTGCTCGCAAGTTATCCTTACAGATCAATCCATCTTTGCCAAGACGGCTTATTTCCATGGCCTTGACGGAGATATCCATCACTTCCGCTCTATGTATAACAGGAATCACCATCATCCCATTAAAAGTCACCTTAACACCTCCTAGCCCGGTTTTTACGAGGGCTTCTCCCTGTGAAACCTTTCGATACAATTTGGCTACCATTATTAGCATCCCAATGATAAAGATTACTACAATGACCAAAACCATCAAACCCAACTGCATTGCTTCCATGTTCCTTCAATTTTAATTGTTATAAATTAATCCAAAACCTTTGAGGCAGTAACATCATACCACATTGAGGTCTCTTGAGTTCGTTTATTGAGCAGTAGCACTTTTTCTCCTTTTCCGAAAGCCGATTTCACACTGTCTTCCGCTATTCGGATGCTTACGAGCAGGTTTTCCCCATTTCGAAGTATTTGAGCTTGACTCAGCTCCCCTTTCTCAAATCCATGAACTACAGTTCCTTCTTCCCCAGTAAGATTTAGCTCTTTGGCTATATCATTAAGACTCTTGAAAATAGGAGCAAGAGGTGCTGTTATATACTTTGATAAAATAAGGCTGGTGAATATATTGGGGATCAACAACGCCAACCCTGTCATCAGATCAGTAGAGATATAACTCGAAGCAAGAACACCAATCGTCCATGCCGCCAGCGAGAAGAAAGAAAGAAATACCATGAAAGGCACACTGTCTAAGTTCAAGAATTTAAATATCCCGATAAGTAGTCCAGGGTTTCCCCCTCCTGAAATATCACCATCTATATCCGCGTCAATATCCAAATCTACATCTCCATCTACATCCAAATCCAAGTCAAAAGCTTCAATATCCAGCGCTCCTAAGATCACGAACACCCAGTATGCCAGGCATAGAGATAATAGAATAGACCAGATAAGCGTAGGCCCATTGGATGCTACATTTAGTAAATCAGAGAAAAAATTTGTCATCGCCATCTATCCGTGAATTCTAAAGTAATAAGGTTTTGTTAACACATGTAGTTCAACGGAATAATATTTATCGACTAAGCCAATAGAAGTATCGATGAAAATCGAAGAATTGTGCGTAACTATTGAAGGATGTATTGCGTCTTGAGGTTTTGTAAAAACAAAAAAGCCCAAGTCTTTCGACTTGAGCTTTTCATTTTTCTGGTGGTGCCTCCAGGAATTGAACCAGGGACACATGGATTTTCAGTCCATTGCTCTACCAACTGAGCTAAGGCACCAGTCCATCGACCTCCATTAAGATCGCATTTTGAAATGGTCCGCAAATGTATTTTGTTTTTTGGTTCCTGCCAATAGATCGGAATAATATTCTTTTTTTTTATTTCAAAAACTCGTAATCTTAGCCATGAGGTGAATTGGACAACAAACAAGATAACTACGAATAACTCGTTGACAGCCAGGGACTTCAGTGGTTATTATACCAATAGTCATGGCCAATAATTCACCTTTCCGTCCGGTAGGAAGAAAATCCCTTCAACCTCTTTTGCGGTTCCTTCTCTTCGGGTATGCTACTAGAACCTTTGGGACCGTTCAGTCATGTCCAGTCAATCTACTTATAAATCCCGATAATTTCGTTTGGGCAGTTATTCTTGACAATCAGCCCAATTCCTAAATTACTTGAATGAAAAAAAGCGATCATTCTCTCTTTTCCTTGATGTCTTTGTCAATTACTACCGTATTTTTGCACCTTCTATGCGAAGTTCAAGTGCATTTTTTTTTATAGTATTTTACGGAATATACTGCGTAGCGCAGACTGGTAACCCTTTCGATATAGGGCCTGCATCAGAATCAAGTCAGAAAGTTATAGTACAGGATTCATCGGTAGATGCACATGATATACAGGGTGTTGAAGTTAATGTTCCCGTTATTTCGAACAATCCTTTTGATATCAATAGTGAAGGAAGACAAATCGACTCCTCTGTTGTCAAAACGAACATAGAATCCTCCAAGGAGGCTAAAACACCTGCTGTTGATGGCAATAAAAAGCCAAGTGAAATTATAACACTAATATATATCATAGCAGTATTGTGTTTATTAACCTTTGCTATTAATCTTAATAGGACTCGTTTTACTGCATTATTGAAGTCCTTATTTAATTCCAATTTCCTAAAAAACTTGTATAAGGACAATCGTGCATGGACAGACTTACAGTCTATTTTGTTGTACGGCCTATTCCTTACCAATTCTGCCTATTTATTATACCTTTTGAATTATCATTATTTCAGTGGTCGGCTTCCGAGTGTGTTTATAATATTCATTGTAGTGTTGGCATTATATTTGCTGAGGCATTTTACAATGGTTTTTATTTCTTATGTGTACGGATTGGGTCAAGAAGTGGATTTGCATAATTTTTCGATAGGTATTCATAATATGATATTGGGAATTGTATTCATTCCATTTATACTGGGATATGGCTTCGTCGCTCCTGTAGTAGCTAAGGTTGTACTCGTTCTTTTATGTGTGTCCGTATTTATTTTTTATGCTTTTCGCCAAATAAAAGGGGGACTTTCGATTATCACATCAAGAGATTTCAACGCGTTTTATTTTTTTATATACCTTTGCAGCGTTGAAATAGCACCCATTTTGATAACTTGGAAAGTGGTCAGTGGGGTATTGTAAAACTTTGTGAAAATCCCAGCCTATGTCTTCAGAAAGTACAGCCCAACAAGAAGAAAGTTACAAGCTTGTTAAAACGATCCTTATCTCGCAGCCTGAACCGGCAAGATCTCCTTATTTTACATTAGCTAAAAAATGGGATTTAAAGATAGATTGGAGGCCATTCATACACGTCGAGCCAGTTTCTGAAAAAGAATTCAGAAGGAACCGCTTAAGACCAGATGAATTCACTTGTATCATATTTACAAGTAAGAATTCTATAGATCACTTCTTTAGTATTTGTGATATCATTAGGTGTAAGATGTCTCAAAGCACGAAATACTTCTGCTTAACAAAGGCAATCGCTGATTATCTACAGAAATTTATCATCTACCGTAAGCGGAAAGTCTTTGTAGGAGTAAGAAAGATTGAAGATCTGGAAACCGCTCTAATGAAGCACAGAGAGAAGGAAAATTTTCTGCTCCCTTGTTCAAACCTTGGCGCAAAGACGGTTGTCGATTACTTAGAAAGAAATGAATTTAATTTCAAAGATGTGATGATGTATAAGACGGTGTCATCCGACTTATCAGATCTAAGTGATGTGACATATGACATACTTGTATTCTTTAGTCCTTTAGGAATTATATCTCTTCAGGAGAATTTTCCAGAATTTCGTCAGAACGATACAAGACTCGCAGTGTTTGGAAATTCTACTAAGAAGGCGGTTGTCGATTCTGGTTTGAGTATTAATATAGAGCCAACTCCTGAAGCGCCTTCTATGACAATGGCTATAGAACGCTATCTGAAACTATCGAATAAATAAGAAGACATTCTGAAAGAATATCAGATAACAGAATTCATAAAAAATCTTTCAAAGAGACTACTAGCGCCACTGCCAGGAGGAGATGTTCAGCGTAAGATGAGCCCTGCTGGTGATCATACAGATGATTATTATAAAGAGACAGAGAATTCTCGAACAGCAGCAGTATTGGCCTTACTAAATCGGGTTGATGATTATCTTTACATCACCTTTATTAGACGCGCTAGTCACCCTAAGGATTTACATGCAGGTCAGATTAGCTTCCCTGGGGGTGGAATAGATAGCGATGAATCGCTCATCGCTTGTGCTCTAAGAGAAACGGAAGAAGAAACAGGAATAGATAGACAAAAGATAAATATCATCGGGTCTTTGTCTCCTCTATATGTATTCGCTAGTGACAATATGGTATACCCTTTTGTAGGGTTTTATGATGGGAAACCACTATTCAAACCCGACCCTCAAGAAGTTGCGGCAATAATTAACATTCCCTTGACGTACATGATGCGGCCTGAGATCGTCTCTCTAACAGAACTGACCATGAGAGGCCATATTCTTCCTCGTGTTCCTTATTATGATGTCAACGGACATGTATTATGGGGAGCGACAGCAATGATGATGGCAGAATTGATTCATCTGTGTCAAGAAATCTCTTAATTATGAAATTATTAATCTCCATTTTACTTTTAGCAAGTGTAGCATCCGTTGAACTTTCGGGTCAGACAGACTGGGAATTTCGAAAAGAGGAAGAGGGAATAAAAGCATATACCAGAACTCGAGAAGGGATAAAAATCAATGAGTATCTTGTTACTATGACATTGGAAACTACACTTAATGAGATGCTCTCTTTATTTAAGGATTTTGATTCGCATCCAGACATTTTTCCTAAAACGTCCGATCATAAAGTCTTTTTAGATGAACCGAGAAGATATATTACTTATGTGAGATTGAATATTCCGTTTCCTGCTCGAGACCGAGATATCGTCTTTGATAATGTATTGAATTACAATTCCAAGGAAAAGAAATTATTAATCGATATTCAATGTATCCCAGAGCAATATGAAACGAATAGCAGCCTGATTAGAATTACTGTTTGCGATGGCGGGTGGGAATTCAAAGATATCGGTAATGGTCAAATACAGATAAGACATCATATGATCGTTGACCCAGCGGGTTTTGCTCCTGCATTTATCGTCAATGCGAAAACAATAGAAGATCCTATTGCTACGCTCAAGTCAATTAAGGCGCTTATATCAACCCATCCATATGCAGAGAAAGACTTTGAGTTATTTCGAGGGGAATAGGATCCTTCTTTGCGCTAAAGTTCGAAAGTCTTGGAGCCGTCAATTTAAATATCTCCTCTATTTAAGAAATCACTGTATTTTGGGATTATTATGACAGAGACTAAGATGCTTAGAGTAGATGACAAATATCAACTACATATAGTTTCGCACACTATAGATAACCCTAAAGCGAACCTCGTCTTGGTTCATGGATATGCAGAACACAGCGCGCGATATGAACACTTTTTTAAAGAGGCGAATCTTAAAGGAATTAATGTCTACTCTTTTGACAAGAGAGGTCATGGGAAATCCGAGGGACTAAAGGCATACTTGCCCAATCTTGATGATCTGGTGCTGGACATCGGACGTGTTATAGATCATTTTGATCTTCGGAAGAAGACTTTTTTGATGGGACACAGTCTTGGAGGATTATTGGCGACGAGATATTGCTTAACGCAAGATCAAGCTAATGTCCAAGGATTGATTACATCGGCAGCAGCGCTTGAGATTGATAAAGATCTCTCACCACTATTACAAGCGCTTGCACCAATTCTCGGAAAAATTCTTCCGAAAATGAAAACCGAGAAACTCGATACTACATATCTAACGAGATCCAAAGAAGTCAAAGAGGCATATTTTGCAGACCCATTGGTTTATAACGAAGGAACAAGAGCACGAACAGGGGCAGAAATGCTAAAAGGAATAAAAAACACCCCAGCGTTATTTGCTAAGTTAACGATTCCGTTACTCGCCATGCATGGCAGCGCAGATGGACTAACGTTGCCGGATGGTACGATCCGATTCTACAAAGAAGCCAGCAGTACGGATAAAACCCTTAAGATCTATGATGGGTTTTATCATGAATTGGTCAATGAGCCTGAAAAAGCGTCGGTAATCAACGATATACTTACATGGATATTAAAACGAGCTTAGAAAGCGCCTATCCTGAAATAAAAAGGGCAGGAGTAGTAGAAGAATACCTTATTCATTGGGGAGATATGGATGCCGCCCAGCATGTTAACAATCTCATATACCTACGATGGTGTGAAAGCGCACGAATAAGTTACTTCAAAGCTATAGGAATCGATACTTCATTTACTGACAATGTTGGTCCGATCTTAGGATGGATGGATGCCAAATATATACGCCCTTTAACTTTTCCAGATCAGGTTATTGTGACCACTTCTACGATAGAAATAAAGTCTGACAGGTTGGTACTTGAAGGACGCGTATATTCTCAAACGGTAGGAAAATTGGCTTTTATCTCTAAGCAGGAGATTATTCCTTACGACTATAAATCTCTTTGCAAAGCTGAAACCCCAACTAACTGGCTAATTAATATCAAAAACCTGCAACCTTCATCGGAGTTCTAGGATACTTCATCTTTCGAACGCAGATACTTTGCTGATTAGGGGGCTGTAATTTCTATATTCGTATTTTTGCGCGGTCATTCACAAAACCGAAGGTTATAATTTGAAAGTTGCTCCAACGTCATCAGAGATAGTTCGTGATGAAAACGTTCTCATAGATTTAATTATTGACAGTATCCGAGACATCAAAGGAAAGAAGATCGTCCTTATGGATGTACGCCATCTTCATGAAGCCCCCACGGATTATTTCATCGTCTGTGAAGGAGAGTCTTCTACACAAGTGAGGGCAATTGCCGATCATATATATGGACGGGTAAATAAAGAATTAAGTATTCGGGCCAATCATAAGGAGGGTATAAATGAAGCAAGATGGATACTTGTCGATTATTTTGACTTGGTAGTCCATGTTTTCTATCCAGAAGCCCGTGCTTTCTATGATCTTGAAGATCTCTGGAGTGATGCGAACATTTATAA
This sequence comes from Saprospiraceae bacterium, assembly GCA_047634015.1. Classification (GTDB taxonomy): domain Bacteria; phylum Bacteroidota; class Bacteroidia; order Chitinophagales; family Saprospiraceae; genus JAJRXG01. Next base: position 13,534 of record JBLIDB010000055.1, on the reverse strand, counting down.
TTACGAGGAACAATAGCTTTGACACAACCGTTATCCATAAACTACGTTTCTTATACAATAGAAATACAACATGTCTGAAAATAATAAGCCCAAAGATAAAAAGCCGGGGAATAAGAATAACCTAAGTTCTTATTGGTTTTACGCTATTTTGATCGTCTTCTTATTAGGTGTCAATATGATTATGACTTTGGTAAGTAAGCCCAAGGAGATCACAATGACGCGTTTCGAGGAGATAGCAAGAAATAATGATATAAAACAACTAGAGGTTGTAAATAAAGAAGTCGCGGAGATTTACCTAAAGCCTGATAAGTTCAGTGCATACGACATTGAAGTTGATAATAAATTCACGAATAGTTTCAGTTCGAATAGTCCTCAGTTTACGATGCAATTGGGTTCAATAGAACATTTTGAAACCAGAGTTCAAGAACTTCGAGGTAATGGTATTGAGATAGACCCACAGTATGTCAATAAGGTTAATTGGGTAGGAACAGTATTAAGTTGGATGTTACCACTTTTATTATTTGTTGGTATCTGGCTATTTATAATGAGAAGGGTTAGTGGAGGAGCTGGAGGCCCAGGGTCGCAGATATTCAACATAGGAAAGTCAAAAGCAACCTTATTTGATGCGAATGCCAAGGAACAGATCACATTTGCGGATGTAGCAGGGTTAGACGAGGCCAAAGAGGAAGTAATGGAAATAGTAGATTTCCTAAAAAACCCAAAAAAATATACAGCCCTCGGAGGTAAGATTCCTAAAGGAGTGATCCTTGTAGGCCCTCCAGGAACTGGAAAAACACTACTTGCTAAAGCAGTAGCAGGAGAAGCAGATGTGCCATTTTTCTCTATATCTGGTTCGGATTTCGTTGAGATGTTCGTAGGTGTAGGAGCATCGAGAGTAAGAGACTTGTTTAAGCAAGCGCGGGAAAAAGCGCCGTGTATTGTTTTTATAGATGAGATAGATGCAATCGGCCGAGCGAGAGGAAGGGGTGCGGTTCAAGGAGGAAACGATGAGCGTGAGAACACACTTAATCAACTACTCGTGGAGATGGATGGATTTAGTACAGATAAAGGAGTGATCTTAATGGCTGCTACTAATAGGGCAGATGTACTTGATAACGCGCTAATGCGTCCAGGTCGTTTTGATAGACAGATTGGAATTGACAGACCTGACCTTAAAGAACGTTCAGCTATATTTAAAGTGCACCTCAAGGGGATAAAAGTGGGCGATGATCTAGATCCTCAAGTCTTGGCTGAGATGACTCCTGGTTTTGCTGGAGCGGATATAGCCAACGTCTGTAATGAAGCAGCTCTTGTTGCGGCAAGGAGGAATAAGAAGTCAGTAGAAATGGATGATTTCAACTTCGCGCTGGATAGAGTTATTGGTGGAGTTGAAAAGAAGAACAAGTTTATTTCTCCTAAAGAGAAAGAAATCATCGCCTATCACGAAGCGGGACATGCTATCTGTGGTTGGTATTTGGAACACGCATCTCCGCTTGTTAAGGTAACGATTGTGCCTCGTGGAATTGGAACCTTGGGGTATGCCCAATACTTACCAAAAGACGAATACATAACCCGTACAGAACAGATGAATGATAGAATCTGTATGACTTTTGGAGGTCGTGCAGCGGAGAAAATCATATTCAACAAAATTTCTACGGGTGCGCAGAATGACTTAGATCAAGTTACGAAGATGGCTTATAGTATGGTTGCGGTATATGGTATGAATAAGGCAGTAGGTAATGTCTCATTCTATGGTATGTCTCAGGATCAGTTTAGTAAGCCGTATTCGGATGAAACAGCTTCACTAATTGATGATGAAGTAAGGAAACTTGTGGATGAACAATATGTAAGAGCTCAAGAACTACTTACGGAGCATGTAGATGATCTACATATACTTGCCAAGGAACTATTGGAAAAAGAAGTACTTGTCAAATCCGATTTGGATACATTGATTGGACCAAGACCTTGGCCTACTGATGATCCAATTAGAGATCTAAAAGAATCTGTTCAGGAGAAAACGATAGAAGAGGTAAGTCCCGAAGAGGCAAGTGTAGAAGAAGTAAGTCCTGAAGAGGAGGAAGAATCTGCAGCTACTGTTTGAGCCTTTGTTTCTACTGCTTAAAATTTAGTGCTCTTTTTTGAGGAAGGTACTTAGTTCTTTCCATCCCTCATGTAGTTTGGACTTTAGTTGATTGTAGAGTATAGTTGTATGCTGTTTGCGTTCAATGACCTTTTGTGGGCTTAAAGATGCTATCCAAACTAGTATTTCCTCTTCTGATTCAACTTTCCAACCACAAGTTTTTACAGTATTCCAGGCGTCACTTTCTGCGGCGCCGCAGAATAGTACTGTTCCTCTATACTGGATGGCAGATACGGCTTTAGAAGGCACGCATATGTTGGTCCAATCCGATCTCAGTATAACAATGTGGACATCTATTTTGGACATAAAGGCCTCTGGAATATGTGATACAATATGTACATTATCCAGCGCACCTAAAGTGTCTTCTATCATCTTCTTATGTGTTCCTTCGCAAGAAAGAACAAGTTTATGTTGCTCAGGGTCCAGTGCCTCTGCAATCCATCTCAGGACATCTGGATTGTGTGCTTCTCCGATGTTTCCAACATACCCCAATACAATACTGTCTTCGTGAGCCCACTCGGGACTTTCTTCAGGAATATCTACATCTTTTGCTCCTTCCCCTTCTATTCTAAGACCAATCGGCCAATCAATAGAAGGAGTTGAGGGGTAATAATTTTCTTTTAAGAAGCCTTTTTGCCGTTTTCCAAGAGTGATCATTAGAAGTGGCGGATTCTTTCTCAATTGCTTTTGATACTGTTCAAATAATCGGTTTTGTTGCGTTACGAGACCATTTGCTACAAAACCATCAGGATATAAATCCATTGTCCATATTATACATTGCGTTACTTTCATCCTTTTTGCAGCGATGTAGTTCAACAAAGGAGGATCTGTCATAACAATGTAGAAATCAACATTGAGATGTAATGCTTTAGTAACAAGTCGAGACGCCTCAAGATATGAACTTAGTAATCTGATTTTTTTTGCCGAGCCATTGTAGAAAGGAGTAACGTGATGGATATTCTTACCCTGAATTTGATCCTTCTTTTGAGCGGTTGTCACGACATGAACTTCTATATCCTGTGAAATCAGATATTGCGCAAGCTGATGAGCATGATATCCCGTTGCACCTTTGACGGGAGGATAATTACGGTTAATAATGCAAACGCTGGGCTTTTTACTCACTTACGATTTCTTCTAAAAACCGAAGATATTGATCACAGACCACTTCTAAGCTCATATTTTCTTCTGCACCTTTTCTGGATTGCTCACCTTTTAGTTTGAGCGCTTCTGGTCCCTCATTGATGATGGATTTTATTGACTTCGCCAAAGCTTGCCCGTCATGTGTACAAACTATTTTTCCGCACTTATACTTTTCTACAATCCTTGCCACATCTCCTACATCTGTGGATACAACAGGAAGTCCAGTTGCCATGGCTTCCCAGACAGACATAGGGCTTGCTTCCCTAATAGAAGAACAAACATATAAGTCCATATCTTTTAGAAAATTTGAAGTATCCTTCTTAAAACCATGCCATATAACGTGTGGAAGAGCCTTAGACTCATTCTTTAAGCGATTACCATATCTCATTTGACTATCCAATACCGGTCCCACTATATGGAGTCTAATGCCTTTACCTTCTAAACTTTTTGCCGCTTCTATGAGGTATTCTACACCCTTATGTTGGTTGATATATCCAACTGTGGCAATGTCAAAGGGTTTATTTCGTGGCCTCCCTTGGCCTTCTTTAGGGTTGTACTTTTTGGTGTCAACCGGCGCGGAGATCACAATACTCTTTTTAGTTCTAATCTTGGGAGCGATTGATTCGTAGTATTGTTTCGTTCGCTCAGAGGCGAAAATGAAATAGTTAGCATATCTTGAAAATAACCTAAAGGCTATACGTATAGATTTGGGTTGATACATATCATTCATATGCCAGATAATAGGAACTTTCACACGATGAGCAGCGAGTAGTCCTTTGAATTGATACGCACCATTGACATGTACTACATCAGGTGCTTCAGCACGGATTGTTTTAGTTAGTGATCTGACCTCTTTGAGAAATGAAAACACATACTTTAATAATCCTCCTGACGCTTTAGTAAGTGGATGAAGATTCGTTGGGATAGAGGCAACATTAGCCCCTTTCAAACTTTCTAAGAAAGCTGTAGCGCCTTCAGGAGCGATAACTTTGGTCAGAATATTATTAGAGAGATGCTTCGCTACTATTCTGATCCTACAGAGAGGTCCACCGCCTCTTCCTTCCTCAATAATATTCAATACTTTGATCACAAATATTGGCTTTGTTCTATACTCAATACGAAGTGGTTTGGGACTTTTCTTCTCCAAACAAATCATTTTGTGTATTTACCGATATAAATTGGCTTGATATAATGCCCAATTCAATTTCGTAACGGTATATCTTTCAGGAGCGAAGGTAAGCAAACGAAATGCTGCATCACGCAAGTATTTATGCATAGATGCAACCACTCCAATAATCTATAGTCTATAATCTTGAAAGACCGTATAAATTTTTGATGACGCTACATTGGAGAAAAGAACTCATTGAATCTTGTAAAAGAGGAAGCCGCCATGCGCAGCAGGAACTGTACGAACAATACAAAGATGCTATGTATAATGTTGCGTACAGAATGACTCAGAACACGCACGACGCGGAGGACATTCTGGTAAGTTCATTTACAGATGTATTTCGAAATATAAATTCTTATGATTTTCGTGCTACACCAGGGGCTTGGATAAAGAGAATCGTTATTAATAATTCGATTACACATCTTAATAAGAAGAAAGTTGATCTGGTGTTTTTCGAAGTACAACCAGAAGTTGTAGAAGAGCCGCATCTAGAAGTTGAGGAACTCGTTAGCACTGATCTTATAAAAGATTGTATTACAGAGTTGCCAGATGGATATCGTACAGTCCTTACATTATACTTGATCGAAGGGTATGATCACAATGAAATTGGAACGGTACTCGGTGTAACAACCGCTACGTCTAAATCTCAATACAGTAGAGCTAGAAAAAAACTTAAAGAAATTATAAAAGGCCAACTAAGCCAAACTGCTTAATAGTATGGATAAATTAGAAAAACATATATCTCAAAATAGGGAGGCGTGGGATGATAAAAAGGCCCCTGATTTTCTCTGGAATAAGATTGAAATGAATCTTGAGCCTACACCTAAGTCAGCATCTAAAGGATGGATTGGGTATGTAATCGTTGGGATCGGAATCGGATTGTTCGCAACATTCTTATTGAGTCAATTTAATAAAGAACAAGATGTTGATACTTCCTCATCTCTTGAGAACCCAATGGAATTTGCACAACTTGAAGACTTTCAAGAAACAGAACACTACTATCAGGCTTCCATAAATATGAGTATGGAGGAATTGAAAAAAATGAAAGTGGATGCAACCCTCATGGACGACCTTAGTCAATTAGATAGATTAGACAAACAACTCCGCAAAGAGTATAAGGCAGCTCAAAACGGATATAAAGAACAGATCCTTCACGCCCTGATTATGAATCATCAAACAAAATTAGGATTGTTAGAAAGGGTACTGACAGAATTAAAAAACACAAATGAAGATGAAATATTTTAACCCATTACTTATAACATTCTTATGCGGGTGCATACAACTCTCCGCCATAGATATTCCCTTAAAGGAATTTAAAAAAGATATCAATAAAACGTTTCAGTTTGATAGCAATGACCCCAACATCTCTCTAGACAATATGTACGGTAATTTAACAATTACCTCCCATAGTCAAAAGAGTGCAACGGTTAGTGTTGAAATTATAGTTGAGGCTTCTAAGGAGTCAAGAGCGCAAGAGATCTTTGATAAGATTGATATTCAGATGGAACATGGTGGAAATAAACTCTCCGTAATTACTGAGATCAATAGCTCTAAAGGATGGAATTGGACTAAAAAGAATGAGCAATATCAAATCAATTATATAGTGGCCTTACCTACAAAGAGTTTCCTTTCTATTGAAAACAAGTATGGAAATGTTGCATGCGCTAATCACGAGAATGATATCAATCTTGTTTTAAAATATGGGAATGGTTCGCTCCAGAACGTAGGAGGAAATTTAGATGCAGAACTCGGGTATGTTGGGAGTTTTACAATAGGATCAGTAGAAGGAAACGCGATGATCGACTTATCGTATAGTAACTTAAATATGGATTCTGCTCATGACGTAGAAATTGATTCTAAATACTCATCTTTTTCAATTGAAAATTGTGGAGATGTTCTAAGTGAATCCATGTACGATAAGTATGATCTTGGAAGTATCAAGTTGCTAAAGAATGATGGTAAGTATGACACGTTTAAAATCATAGAGGCTGAGAAAGTAAATTGTGAAACGAAGTATACCAATATGAAAATTGGGTCGCTAATTGGCGGTGGTGATTTCGATTTCGAATATGGAGGACTGAATGTAAAAAATGTAAGCCCTGAAGCTACAAGTATCTCGGTCGAGGGTAAACATACAGGTGTCGATCTCGGGATTTCAGGAGCCTACAGCTTAGATGTAGAAGGAAAACATACGGGTCTTGATTATACAAGAGATTTAAAAATATCCAACAGGGATAAGGGAGATAATGAAATTATGGTACAAGGATATCATATTAATGATAGTGGCACAAAGATAAAAGCTCGTTTACGATATGGCCATCTTCATCTTTAGAAAAACAGTACACATTATTCCGCGTCAAGCTGCCCAGACCGGGCAGCTTTATAGCGTCCCTTACCGAATTTAGTCCCGTTGAATGAAGCTGTTTTACGTAATTCGGAGCGTTCCTCATTAGGCAATTTATTAAAATCCGAACATTTCTTTGAGCAACAGCCAGCATACTTTGAGGCACAAGAAGGACATTGTATAAACAAAAGGTGGCAGGCATCATTAGAACAGTTCGTGTGACTATCACAAGATGAACCACACTGATGACAATGGGCAACTACTTCTGGAGAAATCCTTTCACCAAGTCTATCATCAAACACAAAATTCTTCCCAACAAATTGGTTGTCAAGGCCCTCTTTAGTAGTTTGACGTGTATATTCTATGACCCCTCCATCAAGTTGATATAAGTTATCATATCCTCGATATTTGAAATATGCAGTAGCCTTTTCGCATCGGATACCACCAGTGCAATACATAACTACCTCTTTGTCTTTATTTTTTTCAAGGATATCCTCTACTATCGGTAGTGACTCCCTGAAAGTTTCTACATCAGGTCTAATCGCCCCTTTAAAATGGCCAACTTCATGCTCATAGTGATTTCGCATATCTATCACGATTGCATTCCCAGAATCAACTATCTGGTTGTATTCCTTCGCATCTATATGTCTACCATTGTCAGTGACATCGAATTGCTCATCTTCGATACCATCTGCGACGATCTTTTGACGGATTTTAATGATGAGCTTATAGAAAGACTTTCCATCATCTTCAATAGCAATATTCAGGCGGCAACCTTCGAGAAAAGTGATTTGATTCAAGCGTTCTCGTAAGTCGTCAATTTTATTGCTTGGTACAGATATCTGACCATTGATTCCTTCTTGAGCTACATAGATTCTTCCGAAAGTTTCTATATCTGTTAACAATAAGAATAGATGATCTCTGAAGAGCTGAACATTGCCAATCAAAGCATACTTATAAAAAGAAATGGTGGTTCGCAGTTCATCAGATTGATGAAGACGCTCCAGCAAAATGAGTCGATCAACGCGATTATGGAGATTTTTCATTGTTTCTAAGTTTTGATCCCAATTGCAGGTTGAGAAAAACTAAAAGCAAAAGTAGGTTTTTATAAAATGAAAATTTTAACCCTTTAACCGAAACTCAAAAACAAACCCAAGTATTCCTATTCAAGTTGTGCTGATAAAATTTGGTGGAAACCTGAGCTAAATGTTATTTGTGGTGATTATCAAGTTCAAGGCTAAAATCGAAGCATGAAAAGAATAGAAGCGCACAAACATTTCATCCTTGGTGAAAATCGCCAATGGTTTCCTGATGAAGAATTCATCGTGCACTTGGCAGAGCCAAGATGTTTTATTCGCTTTGATACGAGCGTGAGCATGTTAGCTTCTTTTGAAGAGTTTTTCGAAGCCGTTGCCAATGTCCAATGGATCGATGGCAAACCTTCAGAATTCGAAATCAAGGAAACACTCATGAACGCATGGAATTTTTTCTCCATCGAAGAGGAGATTTTGGAAGAAGATGAAAAGGCTCTGGGTGATGAGATCTAAAGACCCCCAAAGATCCTTATCTCAAGGTGATTTGTGAAGACACGTGCTAAAGATACGGAACAAGGCTTACGGCCTATACAGAGAAAAGGGAGACGTAATCTCTAAAGAAGATCTTATCGCTGTGCCTCATGTGACAATTAGTATTTCCGCTAAGCAGAAAAGAAATTAATCGTAAGGATATTTTATCGACAGTTATATGACTTTCGTCCAATGCAATCTCTCTATTGAGATTGATCAAAAAAGGAATAGTACATTTGCGCCCTATCTGATTGTTCTACTTTTAAAATTCTGAATTGAAGCGTTCATATTATTTAATTCTCATTGTGTTCTTAGTCCTATTAATCGATCAAGCACTTAAGATTTGGGTTAAAACGAATCTTCATTATTATGAGGGGTTTGACATGTTGGGTCTTTCATGGGCGAAGATTCACTTTATTGAGAATGATGGGATGGCTTTTGGTATCACCTTTGGGAACAAGTGCCTTGGTATTACCAACGATGACGGGACATGCAGAGGGATTATGCTTACTCCAACTGTCGGAAAGCTTATTCTTTCGACCTTCCGTATCATCATGGTTAGTTTTCTTATCTACTTCATAAGAGGATTGTATAAGGCTGGAGAATCTTTTGGATTACTAGTCTGTCTGAGTCTCATACTTGCAGGAGCCATTGGAAATATTTTAGATAGTGCTTTTTATGGACTGATTTTTTCAGAGTCATACCACAATGGAGGACTTGCCCAACTCTTTCCAGAAGGAGGGGGATATGCTTCTTTTCTGCATGGAAAAGTTGTGGATATGTTTTATTTCCCAATGATAGATACTCGATTCCCAGAGTGGTTTCCAATCTGGGGGGGTAATCGATTTCAGTTCTTCAGGCCGATATTCAATGTTGCAGATGCTTCGATATCTATAGGCGTGGCATCGATATTGCTTTTCCATAGAAGTTTTCTAAAACAAGAAAAGAAGAAAAATGGTGCTGAACAATCCATAATTTCTAGCCCGCAGGAAGAGTAATCTGAGTGCTTCTCAGGATCAGAAGTCTTCTCTAATTGCACACCTCCACCCTTATACCGATATTCGCACCTCAATTGAAATCGTCATGGCGAAATATAGAGAATATAAGGGGCTGAATCTACCCAATATTGATCAAGAAATATTGAATAAATGGGTTTCTGAGAATACCTTTTCTAAGAGTATTGAGGAACGATCTAAAGATAATAGTTTTGTCTTTTATGAAGGGCCACCTTCTGCCAATGGAAAGCCTGGAATCCATCATGTTATGGCGAGAACAGTCAAGGATCTATTCTGTAGATATCAGACCATGAAAGGGAAGCGTGTCGAACGCAAAGGCGGATGGGATACGCACGGACTTCCTGTGGAGCTCAAAGTAGAAAGTGAGCTGGGAATCACCAAAGATGATATCGGAGTTAAAATCAGTGTTGAAGACTATAATAAAGCATGCCGTGAGGCTGTGATGAAATTTAAGGAACTTTGGGACGACCTTACTCGCAAAATGGGCTATTGGGCGGATTTAGACAATCCGTATATCACGTTCGAAAATGAATATATCGAATCGGTCTGGAGTCTTTTAAAAGATCTCCATGACAAAGGGTTGATATATAAGGGTTATACAATACAACCTTATAGTCCTGCAGCAGGAACGGGGCTGAGTTCTCACGAACTCAATATGCCCGGCGCTTATAAGGACGTCTCTGATACCTCCGCAGTGGCGCAGTTTGAGTTGATCGAAAATGAAGCCTCGGCATTTTTATTTGATGGAAATAGAAAGGGTGGGCTATACGTCATAGCTTGGACGACTACTCCTTGGACACTGCCTTCTAATCTTGGTCTGGCCGTAGGAAAAGGAATCAATTACGTCAAAGTAGCTACCTATAATCCTTACACTAAACTTCCTATTAACATTCTTCTTGCAAAAGAGCTCTTAGGAAAATGGTTTAAACCTGCCCAAGCAGAAGCGGATTATGACGCATTTGACGGAAGTCAGAAAGTAATTCCATATATCGTTCTTGGAGAATATTCTGGCGCCCAATTAGATGGATTGAGGTATCATCAGTTAATGCCTTATGTCCAACCGAGCGATGGAGATGCTTTTAAGGTGATACTTGGTGACTTTGTATCTACTTCTGATGGCACAGGGATCGTACACATTGCTCCATCTTTTGGAGCTGATGATATGCGCGTAGGCAAACAAAATGGCCTAGGAGCGTTGACTTTAGTAGATAAGCAGGGAAAATTTGTAGCCGAAGTGACTGACTTTGCGGGTCGTTATGTCAAGAATTATAGAGACGAATCAGAAGATACTTATAGAGATGTCAATATTGATATCTCTATAATGCTCAAGGAGCAGAATAAAGCCTTCAATGTCCAGAAGTACCAACACAATTACCCGCATTGTTGGAGGACTGATAAGCCTATCTTATACTATCCGCTAGATAGTTGGTTTGTCAAGGCATCCGAAAAGCGTGAGCGAATGGTAGAGCTCAATAAGACTATTAATTGGAAGCCAGCTCATACTGGTGAGAAGAGATTTGGTAATTGGTTAGAGAATCTTCAGGATTGGAATCTATCGAGATCTAGATTTTGGGGTATTCCGCTTCCTATCTGGCGAACTGCTGACGAAACTACGGAATTATGTATCGGAACGGTAGCAGAGCTAAAAGCTGAAATTGAAAAGGCCAATAAAGCGCTCGGTTTAGATCAGAGGGTTCCAGAAGACTTACACAAACCGTATATAGATGATGTCACTCTTGTCTCTGATACTGGAGAGGAGATGCTTCGAGAATCAGACCTCATAGATGTCTGGTTTGATTCTGGGTCTATGCCGTATGCGCAGTGGCACTATCCGATGGAGAATCAAGAGAAATTTATTCAGAATTTCCCTGCGGATTTTATTTCAGAAGGCGTCGATCAGACAAGAGGATGGTTTTATTCGCTACATGCGATTGCAGCGATGACTCAAGACAGCATAGCATTCAAAAATGTTGTGAGTACAGGTCTTGTACTTGACAAAAATGGCGTCAAGATGTCTAAGCGATTGGGCAATGTAGTAGATCCCTTTGACACATTGGCGACCCATGGTGCAGATGCCACAAGATGGTATATGATGACCAATGCTCAGCCTTGGGATAATTTAAAATTTGACATAGCAGGAATAGAAGAAGTAAAGCGCAAGTTTTTTGGGACGCTGTATAACACGTATTCTTTCTTCGCATTGTATGCTAATCTGGACAACTTCGCTTACGAACAGGAGCCTATAACATTATCGGAGCGTCCTGAAATCGATAGATGGGTCACCTCCGAACTCAATACACTGATCTCCGAAGTAGATGAGCAATACAGTCAGTATGAGCCTACTATGGCAGGACGGAAAATCCAATCGTTTGTAGAGGATCATTTGAGTAATTGGTACGTACGATTATGTAGAAGACGTTTCTGGAAAGGAGAATATGCGCACGATAAGATAGCAGCGTATCAGACGCTTTACGAATGTCTATTAACCATCTCTAAATTGATGGCTCCGATTGCACCGTTTTTTGGTGATTGGCTATACCGTAATCTTAATGATAGTACGGGACAAGAACCTCATGATTCTGTGCACTTAACGCTACTTCCTGCTGCTGATAAAAATAGAATTGATAGAGCATTAGAGGAGCGGATGGATTACGCACAACGTATATCATCGCTGATTCTGTCACTTCGTAAGAAAGAACGAATCAGAGTTCGCCAACCACTACAGAAGATCCTACTACCGATACTGGATGAAGGATTCCAAGATCAAGTGGAGGCAGTTAAAAGTCTCATCCTTGCAGAAGTCAATATCAAAGAAATAGAATATCTCACGGATACTTCTGGTGTTATAAAAAAGCGGATTAAGCCAAATTTTAAAACCCTCGGACGTAAACTTGGAAAAGAGATGAAGGCTGGAGCGGCGATTATAAATAACTTAGATCAGGATCAAATTGCTCTAATTGAAAAAACAGGTGTTTTCCAATTAGTAATTGAAGACTCAACCCATGAACTTGTCTTAGAAGACTTCGACATTAGTGCAGATGAGATACCAGGGTGGCAAGTAGCTACAGATGGAGAGATAACGTTAGCCTTGGATATTACAATCTCTGAGGAATTAGCGCGTGAAGGAATCGCCAGAGAGCTCGTCAACCGGATTCAGAATCTCCGTAAAGACAATAACTATGAAGTTACGGATCGCATCAATGTTACTTTACTCAGTAATGAAGTGATAGAAGAATCTTTGAAAGATTACAAAGATTACATCGCGGCGGAAGTACTTGCTGATGAGATTAATGCAGTTTCTAACCTGGAAGGAGAGATCGTGACATTGGTCGAGGGAATTGATACTGTGATTGTGACGGAGAGGGTATAGGCTATCGGGGTATAATAAATGATTGTTTTACAGTCTTGTAATTCAGTTGTTGGTTAATTATCTTGTTAACCCAAAACGGATAAATCTTTCATTCTAATTTTGGAATATTTTTCAAAAAAGTAGGCATACGAGCTAGATGCGAATAAAACTGTAAAGATAAAGAAGAATGACTTTAATCGAACGGTGACCAGATCTCCATTAAAAACCAAATATTGCATTCTGCCATAATCCAAAAGCCACAGCATAGCAATGATAAATGTCATTATTGCTAATAAATATAACCATGGACGTTTTCGGGTTTTATAAATAAGATATAGGGGTTGGAGGTTGAAGTAGAAAATGAACATGGCCATTAGGATGAATATAAGGGTATATTGAATTCCAAGCCATAGAGGAATATGAATCCACTGGCTTAGATAGGTTATCAATCCCAGTATAGTCCAAAATATGCGTAGCGTTAGACGATGATATATTAATTGAAAAAGTGAAGAATGCGGCATTCGCTATTCTATGATGTGAGTGTCCGCAAAGTTACCCATAAGAATGAGCGATTGCGATGATGGCCCTATCAAATAATTTTGCGCCAAAATATCTTCTATTAAGCTTGCAGCAAAATTCATTGAGATAGGATTGTAAATACTTTCCTTTTATCATATGGTGTATTCGCAATAGCCACCGTTTAGCATTGCTGATTGTAATATGCACCCATTGTAGTGTGCTTGTCGCAGTTTCTTTGGTTGATTTTTCTTGGATATGTACCTCTACATAATCCCCAATGTCAAGATAACTTG
>JBLIDB010000054.1:0-22851 GCA_047634015.1 Saprospiraceae bacterium | reverse complement strand
GATCACTGTATGATACATGGTTTTGGGAAACTGAAAAAAGTAAAATTAGTTTCCTAAGTCAATCTGAAGTGAATATTCCACCAGTGCTTAATGACACAATACGACTTTCTTATTTAAAAGTCCCTTTTATCAAAGGTGTTTTAGAGACCGTTTTTTGGCCGGTGAGCGGTCATAATGAAATACTTCTTAGTGAGGGGAAGGAATCTGTGAAATTATATGCACATCCCCGTGACACTTGGAAGGCGATGCGACAAGCGAAATATTTGGAAATTAATACAGATGCTGCAAAACGATCTCAAGAATTACAAAACAGGACTTTCACCCAAACAAAACCTTACTCGATTTATTGGTGGTATATAATGTCAATTATCGGATTTGGAATGTTATGGTTAGATGAGAGGATCTATAATTGAGATACATAAGTTTCATGAAAGAATAGAGTAGAAGTTTAAAAGGAAGCCAAAACCTTTGATTCTCTCACTTGGATATAAAAGCTCTATTTTACTAATATGGTAATCAGATAAGCCAATAAAAATCCAGAGATCAGTCCGCCCGGAATATCTGCATTCGTCATTTCATATTGAAACCACTTCTGAGAGACAAATAGAATAATTAAGAGGACAACCCAAATTATAAATGTAAGACGCAGTAATAATTTAGGGTATACTGTAAATGTTAATCCCAGTAACTCAAATTGAAAGGGATTATCCTCGGTATCAAACATAAATACTTCTATTGAATCGTTATTGCATTCTTTGTAGCATCCAAGATAGGTAATACTTTAGGAAGTACTCCTAAATGATGCACTTGAGGTGTCTCCAATAAGTCAAACATGCCGGTCTCCGTCTTTAAGGCTTCGGCTAGATCTAAAATCATGTGTATAGTTTCATTCTCTAGATTAATGGAGATTGGGGTGTTTACTTCTACAGATCTAAAAGCTGCATCAGATCCAATATGCAGCGCTAAAGCCGTCTCGAAGGTGCCTGAACCTGTGGGGTCAATTCGGCCTTCTATCTTGTGAAATATATAACTCGACCAACCTTCCCAATATTCACCAGTATTAGCCAATGGAGTGCCAGCTTCATAAATATTAGGAGCTGTCGCATTTACTGTAGAGGAAACACCAATATTAAATTTAAGACCCGAATAGTCTGTGATAGGCACCTTAGTATAAGAAAGTGAGGTGCCAGCTTCTGCGCTAGCAGCATCTGACTTACCAGCAAGTAAATCAACAAATTCTACGGCGCTAAGCAGATAATCTCCATCAGAAGAGGTCAAAGCAATGTCAGAAAGATAGAAACTATACTTGCTGAAGAATACCGGATATGCAAGTGCATAATCTACCTCCATACCAGAGAAGACAGGAGTTCCATCATATTGTAATTGGATGTTGAGATTTACATTGGATTCTTCTGTTTCACTATCACAGCTTATAAGTGTAGTAATAATTAAAAGTGAAATCATCGAAAAATATAAAAACTTAGTCATGATAACGTATTTTAGATATTACCCAATAAACGGCATTGACAAGCTAAATGTTTCGGGTTGAATCTTTTTTTGAAGCCTCAAGACATAACAAGCCTTTGTAAAATCAAATACAGCGGAGAATCTGAGAAATACTTTTTTTGAACTCTAAATGCTTACTGTATATCTGAGTAAAACTTCCCTTCTGCCAATTGACTCCATTCGCTAATGTCTTTTTTGAAGGCAAAGAATGAATCGTAGGCCTTTCGGCTTAGAGGATCCTTAGAAGCCAAGTCTTCGTAGATTTCAAAGGCATATTGCTTCAACTGTTGAAGTACTTCACTAGGAAAGGATAGAATCTCAACATCTGTTTCAGAGCGAATTTTCTTTAAGTATTCATTGTTTTTAGCTTCGAATTCAGATAGCATTTCTTGGTTGCTGCGATAACAAGCCATCTCAACAATTGCTTGAAGATCCTTAGGTAAAGCTTCGAATGCTTCCTTATTAACAAGTACTTCTAGAACTGAACCAGGCTCATGCCATCCTGGAGAGTAATAGTATTTGGCAACTTGATGGAAACCCATTAGGTAGTCATGAAAAGGACCAATCCATTCTGTAGCGTCGATTACTCCACGTTCTAAATTGGTGTAGAGTTCTGTTCCTGGAGAGAGTACAGCCGTTCCACCTGCTTTTGCTAAGACACTACCTCCTAATCCTGGAATACGCATTTTAAGTCCTTGGAAATCTGATATCTTTTCAATCTTTCGATTAAACCAGCCCCCCATCTGTACCCCTGTATTGCCTGCCATGAATGGAATTACACCATACGGTGAGTACATCTCTGTCCATAAGTCTCTTCCACCGCCAAAATCCATCCACGCATTCATTTGCTGAGCATTCATACCAAAAGGAACACTTGTAAAGAATTGGAATGCAGGCTCTATTCCTGCCCAGTAGTATGCAGCGCCATGTGACATTTGAAATACCCGACCATCACTCACAGCGCTAAAAGATTCCATTGGCGGAATCAATTCCCCTGCTCCATATACACGGATATCCAACCTTCCGTCAGACATCATTCGAATACGATCTGCTAAGCGATTACAGCCTTCGCCTACCACAGGGAAGTTCTTCCCCCAAGTAGTAGTCATTTTCCATACGAACTTCTGATTGGAAGAGGGCTGATCGGATGGATCGGATTTCGTTTTTTCTGCGCATCCCGCTCCAAGAGCACTGAGGGCTCCTACTATGGCTCCATTCTTAAGAAAATCCTTTCTTTTCATATTCCTTTAGCAACTATTGAATTTATTTGAGAATGAAATGTATTAAACTCTGTACAATATATTTTTATATCACTTCATTTTATGCTTCTTTGCAATCTAAACAACAAGATCGTAAAAAAGCGTCAAGATGAATAAAAAGTATCAAGAACCCGAAGGTCTCAATGATGTAGCGCAGTTCCACGAGACCTTTGAATTACCAATAGAGGAATGTCCGATCATTCCTGCTCCAGCACGTTGTGACCTGAGAGTCAACCTCTTACAGGAAGAACTAAATGAATTGAAAGAGGCCATCGAGAACGACGATCTTGTTGAGGTAGCAGATGCACTATGTGATATACAGTATGTTCTTTCAGGAGCTATTTTGGAATTCGGTTTGGCAGATCGTTTCAAGGAATTATTTGATGAAGTGCAGCGATCGAATATGAGCAAGACTTGTAAGTCCTATGAGGAAGCTATTCAAACGCAAGCGCATTATCTAAAAGAGAAAGATACTAAATCTGAAATCGTAGAACGAGGAGAGGAATATCTCGTATATAGAGAAGGAGATCGTAAAGTACTGAAAAGTATAGCTTACTCTCCAGCGGATATCAAAGGTTTATTGGATGGTGTATTGTAATTGATAGATGCGAATTAAAACATTTCTTGTTGATTCATTTACTACTATACCCTTCCAAGGAAATCCTGCGGGAGTATGCCTACTAGAGGAAGTAATAGGAGAGGAGTTAATGCAATCCATAGCTACCGAATTAAGATATTCGGAAACTGCTTTCGTCTTGAAAACTAATGTATCTAACAATTATATAATTCGTTTCTTCTCTCCTAAGATGGAAATACCCTTATGCGGTCATGCAACACTGGCTTCATCTAAGGTGCTTTTCGAACAGTTTGAGACTTTAGGGAATTTGAGTTTCTTGAATATTGATAATATTGAAATTAATATCCAGAAATTAGAAACTGGAATTGAGTTCTTCTTTCCAGCCTATGGCACTGAAACAGCAGAAGTGCCTACGGCGTTGATACAAGCTTTAGGGATTCTTGAAATTGTAAATTGTGAGTACAATCGAGAAACCAAGATTCTTCTATTAGAAATCAACTCAAGCATAGAGTTACGGGAGTTGCAACCAGATTTCGAAGCACTTCTCAAATCCCATGATAGTATTAGTGGGGTTTTGGTAACTGCACGCTCTGAAGAAAAAGAGTACGACTTCGAATCTCGATATTTTTGGCCATGGAGTGGTACAAATGAAGATCCCGTTACAGGAGGAACGCATACATTCTTAGCTCCATATTGGAGTTGTCGATTAGATAAGAAGAAAATGACGTCCTTCCAATGTTCGGAACGTACAGGTCTTATGGAATTAGAGGTGACAAACCAAGATACTGTAATTATAAAAAGTGATGCGGTGATTATCCTGGAAGGGGAGATGCGAGTATAAAATCCAGGAGGTATAGCATCACAACTGCTTCTCAAAGCACACACTATTCTGGACTCCCGAATACTGACCATAATTGGGGATAATCTGATATCCTGTTTTCTTATAAAGTTGGATGGCTGCTGGTTGCTTTAAACCTGTTTCGAGAATACACTTTTTGTATTGTAACTCCTTGGCCCATAATTCTAATGTCTCTAAGATGGAAATTGCTATCCCTTTACCGCGCTCCCCTTCCGCTGTGAACATCCGCTTAACTTCCATTGTGTCAGAGTCGAATTCTTTTATAGCACCACATCCGACTGGCCGATCATCTATATACCCGACAATAACATGCTTGATAGTGTCAACCTTATTGTACTGATCATAGAAGTCATGTTCATCTCCATCAGATATGGCCAGATTCGCATCAAGAAGCTTTATTAAAGCTATGAAATCAGGATTTGCATTGTTAGTTCTTAAAATCCTCATATCTAACAATAATAGAAATTTATCTGGATTATTCTTTTCATGAAAGAGTTATTTGGTACATTCCATGGTAGATTGTTGATTTCTTGATTTTTAGATTGTCAATTAGTCTATTTAAGACAACTTAAAAATAATTCAAGAAGAAGATATTGAGAATTTTGATTTGGTCATATGGTAATCGACTTTATTGTGACTGGCTTACCTAACTACTATTAAAATAGTTTATTAGGCTCAACCTAAACTATCTTTTCCCTGTCATTATTTTATCGTTCTTATAGATAAATTGAATCCCTGTTGGTATTCTTTTTTATTTTGACCCAATGGAATTGATTATTCGATCCTTTTTGATAGTATTTACAATAATTATGGGGCAACCAGCCACACGCTACTTGCTCAACAAGTCGAAATCTGTGATAATGCTATTGATGATGATGGAGATGGATTAACTGACCGAAATGATACGGATTGTTCCTGCCCAATCTATAAACCAGTTTTCCTAATTCCAAATTCCTCTCTTGAAGATAAATCTTGTTGTCCTGCTAATCGTTCTCAAATAGAATGTGTTGAAGTATGGATTCAAGCTTCCGCTACAACAGCAGATTATATCCATACCTGTCATTGGTTAGGTACGGATGATTTGTCAATGCCTTTACCTGTTCCTGATGGAGAAGGAGCAATAGGGTTTCGGGATGGCCGTTTTGATCAAGTGACTGGAAATGCAAGCAATTCAAATCCTAATTGGAAAGAATATGCTGGGGCTTGCTTGACGGGGCCCTTATTATGGATCAAGAGGAAAGTCCGTTATGGTCCCCTCTTTATAGAACCCTTTTGATTCCAAATCGTCCTTAATATATCCTTCAGGAGAAATGTTCATCTCTCGCAAATAAAATACGTATCCTTCAGCAGTATCATTGTCAAAGGATAGTACCTCAAAGTAATCCAATATCCCTTTAGGAAAAAATGCTCGTAGTAGTTTATTATCCATCCTACGAAGCAAACAACTTTTATCCTAATTCTATCCTTCCCCCTAACTTTTCATCTTGATCCGTCGTTTGCCGAATAAAGGATATCAATATAAAAGTGCTCAAGATTAACTGAAGAGTTAAAGTGCTTGAGCACTTCTTATTCAAGAGAATATATCTAATATCTCTTACACTCATTTATATCCTCCCCATAGCGTAAGAGCCAGTGTTACACTCAGATGGTTGGTAGTTTCTCCTTTAAATGAGTGATTATACTGAGCCATCAACCTTCCATGCCCTAATTCGAATCCTGCTCTTGGAGCGATAGCAAAAGAAGAACTTGTACCAAATGCATCTCCAGCATTGCCCCCAATTACTTCTACCGTTCCTGAACTCATATTTCCGATCCCTAGTCCAAAGAATCCTCGGGTGCCAGAATCCGTTTTTAAGTATCTGTCGACAACGAGCATAGAAGATCCACTTACACCTATGTCTTGGGTATCATTTCCAAAATCAGAACTAAAACCAGCTCCTTCAAAAGATAATCCTATGGACATATTATCAGTGGCATTATATCTTAATTCTGTACCGAAAGAGATTCCTGCAGATGCAAAATCACTTCCTATTGGTGTGGCATAACCCATTTTTAAAACATCCCATTCCCAGTCAACGTAGTTAGCAGATTGGGCAGTGATGAAAGCGATACTGGATAAAGCAAGTATCGCTGTGAGTATTAATTTTTTCATGTTAGAATTTTTTGATTTATAAAGTAACGAAATACTATAGGATCCTGTATTTTCGGGTTCCCTTCATTGTGTATAATTTAAGATTTAGAAGATCAACTATTAAATTATTATGAATGTCTCTGGGTTATTACTGGCCACTTCATTCGTGAAAATGAATTTTACATGACGGAACAAACTTAAAAAAAGGAAGCGCTGTAGAGGATGGGTTGACTCTCAATGAGATATTCGTAGACATCTCTGATTAATTCTCAAATCAAATCGAAATATGAAGAAAAAGCAATCCTGTTTTTATGTACTTTCATAACTGCTCACTGGGCACTAAAATTATTTAGAATTTTATATTACCGATCACATGTTTAGATCAGTCGCACTTTTGACATTTTTCATTTTTACCCAATCATTGTTTGCACCTTCTCCTACTCCAAGTCCATTCATTTTGAATTGCGGAACGATGACAGTTGTTTTTACTTTTGATTGTGGTTTTCACACCTACTGGTGTTACTCACAGCGGTTCAAGTGTAAAAGCAGTAAGCACATGGCGTGCTTACTGTTGATTTCATTGTTAGCCCATCAGTGGGATCTAACTTCTCATTGAACTTCGTAGTAATCACATCTGATTCGACAGCAAGATGCGCCCCTATAAGTGACTCTGTTAAAGCTGCGTTTACAACTTCTTGTGCGATGCCACAAAACAATGACTGCGCTAATGGGATAACATTAAATATATCAATGGCTGGAGGCAGACCGGTGGCATTTAGCACGACAAATGCCACTTACTCAGGCGGTATTCCACTTTGTGATATAGCAGATTACCTTGATTTGTTTTACACGTTTAATGCTCCCAAAGATACCGTCACTATGGAAATCCCAGGAATCTCAGGCAATATCGGTTTTTATGGCCTCTTTGACGCCTGTCCTGGCAGCGGGATTGAAGTGGAATGTGGTAGGATGCTCGTTTTCTCTGGCGCTACATATATCTTTACCAATCTCATAATAGGTAAGGACTACTTTTTGCAGATTCTATTTATTCCTGGAGCGGCTGAAACGGATCAAGAGATTTGTCTTCAAAGTACGATAGGGCAAACTGCTCTAAGCTGCCCATCTTCGACAGACGTGTCTGATGTTGGTACTAATTTACCAAATCAATCCTAGGCAACAAGTCAGACGATCACAACATCAGGACCTTATGTGTTGACAAGCGCAGGAATTAAATTCAATGCAAGTACAGAAATTATATAAGGAACTGGATTTTGTATAAGTACTTTTGGGTTTGAGGCAGTTATAGATGGATGTACTCCATAGTTAGAGAATCTTGGGTATTTATTGGAAGGATGAAACATCCACTGCTTGGCTTTGACTTAGCAATGGCGATCTCAAAAGTACGCATCTCACTTAGGCTGACTTAATAATCGATTGCAAGTATAGAAGTGTTCTAACCAAGACTCATGTCAAAAGGAGGATTTCGCTTGAATGCGCAGCCGAAATCTACCATACTTTCTGTCTTGCTAACGCCTTTGATGTCTTCGATCTTACTGTATAGGATATCCCGCATATGCTCATTATTACGCGCTACTATGCGGACAAATAGCGTATAAGTGCCACTTATATGATAACATTCAGTCAATTCGGGTATTTTCTTAAGCTCCTCTATGACCTGATATGTATCACTCCCATCATGTAATGTGATTCCCGTAAATGCGCCCCACTCAAAACCCAATTTTTTCTCATCGATTACGATGCTATGATGGCTTAGGATACCATCCTTCTTCATTCTCGTGACTCGTTGATGAACCATTGTATTTGAAATCCCCAATTCATCAGCAATTTGTGAGAAGGGTTTCTTACCATCCTGCTCTAGTTGCTTTAGTATGCTAATATCATACGTATCTAAGTTTACATTCATATTTTTCTACATGTTAACGAACGCGAAATTAATAAAAGCCGCTTTAAATTATGGTTTCTTGAAATTCATCATTTTCGAACTTTGCTTCTTTTTCGATAACAAGGCGAGTATCATGCAACATGCTAAAGGATTTCAAAAGATATTGAATTACAGCAGGGCTATTTAGAGTTTCTTCTAATTGCTCGATTTCTGAAGCCTCTTTGCTCCCCAACTTCAGGCTGAATAGATAGGATTCATCCTCCATCTGGAGAGAATACTTCATATTATGCAAGAACAAAGTGCACTTAATCTGATTGACATTGAATTCTTTGATGCTTCTCATTCGTAATATTCTTCTATGTGATGACTCATAAATTGATAGAGCTGTTTGATTTCTGAAAAATCTCCCAGTTGAGTTAGATGTCTATTGATGGTATTTTGATCACCTCTTATTGCCGGTCCTGTTTGCATTTCCTTTGGAGGCTTTTGATTTTCAAGTCTTCGAACTGTCTCGTTTATTAGCGGGTGTAAGAGTGTAAAATCAAGATTCCTCTTTTCGCAGTAATCGTAGGCAAGCTGGAGGAGATGATTCGTAAAGTTATTCACCATAACTGCGGGTAGATGTATTAGGGAGCGATCAGCATCGCTTATAGCGGTCACTTTCGTTGAGATCGTTTCCCCAAGTTGTATTAATCGTTTTTTTACTATCTCTTCTTTACTACTGATCAATATAGGTACTGTTCTAATATCGATAGGAAGTGCTTTCCGAAAAGATTGTAATGGATAAAAACCGCCGTAATACCTATGCTTCTGAAGTACTTCTATAGATTGGCTTCCCGAAGTATGGACGATGATTGTATTTTTAATTAGCGTCTTTGGGATTGCATCCGCTATAGTTTTGACGGCATTGTCATTAACAGCGATTATCAAATAATCAGATGGTTTCAAGTCCTTTAATGAGCTGATATACTGAGCGGATACCAGACGACTCAAATCTCTACCGCTCTTATGAGATCGATTATAGATCTGTTGGACAATAACCCCTTTTGTATAAAAGCTACTCGCTAAATGATTGGCAACATGACCAGCCCCAATAAAGGAAACTGAGATTCCCAGACTATTCTCCACGTTTGATTCTTGATTTGTCTATGATTTTGAGATAGCTATCTACCTTATCATTAGGAACGGCGATGGATAAATGGTATTGCTTTATTTTCCAGCCAGCAGCAGTTTTTACTACTACACCTGATCCACGGCAATCACCCATCCAGGTTTCAAGTTCTTCATCAAACCACCCTATGTTTTCTTCACTATTGAATGTGATATTTCTGTTCTTTTGTTCAAAGGCCCAAGCTACTTCACGGTCGAAGTACTTCTGAGCCCACACGCGCATTTCACTATTCGTCCATCGCTCGCTTATATCTGTTCCTATGTATATTCCATCAGTCGTCATCGAACCAAAGAAGAGATCTTCATCAGCTACCGCTGCGGCTTGATGCCAGCCAGCCATTAATTCATTGACTTCAGATAATGATTTTGTTTTACAACCCAATGATCTTCTTGTATCAGTAATAGAAGATATAACCCATGTATTATTGACATTGATTAATTCAAACACATTTACACCACAATGACTCATCTTACCACCAACATAGAATGTATAGTCGGTCCATGCTATAGCCATGGGATAGTCAATTTTTATATCATAAGACCATAATTGCTCATCCCATACTTCTTCTCTGGGAGTCCCTAGGGCAGTAATGAAGTCACTTATATTGGTACTCTTCTTCTGTACTTGTCCATCCTTATTTATATAAATACTTGAGAGCGTCGCTCCTTTTACAAAAATCGTCTGAGCGGATATGCTATCCACATTCCGCATAGCATCAAAGAGTTTATCGACGGTCTTAGTAATCTTTTCCTGGGGTGTTTGACCATAAGAGAGCCCTACCAATATTGTATTCAGGATTACGAAGATTGTGAATGTAAAAATGTTCTTTTTCATATTTAAGACTATTCAACTAGCAATTTAGACAATTCAGCTTATTTCGGTTTGAAAATGAGGGATGAGCATCGACATTCGTAGCAACGATATGAGAAATATCAATGAAGTGATATAAGAATGAAGGGGCTAAATCCAGAGGGAAGACTTTTAGATATAGGTAAAGCTCATGTTGAGTCCTGCCAGACAAGCAGGTTCAATTTTGAAAATGCTTTGCTTGCAGATAGTCATTGTACTCTTAAATTATTTCAATATTAAAAAGGAATTTGTTTTAACATTAAAAAAAAGTCATTATGAAAAAGGTATTTTATTTAATCGCTTTATCAGTTTTAATTTTGCAAACCACTAATGCTCAGGAACTTTTGGTTAAAAACGAAGTATTACCAACTAAGGTTTCAGGCGTAAATAATTTAAATAAAGCTGTATTTGATTACAGTGCGGTAGAGCAAATTCGTGAGCATATTATGAATGATAAGGTGCTTTCAAGCTATATGGATCTTCACAGACCAATTCCTCAGATGAAGGTAGAGGTAAGAGTCAATTCTAAGGGAGATATCACTGAAGTGAATGTCATCGAAGGAGGGAATGGAGAGCATGCATTCCTCTTAAAAAAGTCAATTCATAAACTAAAGACAGTTACGCCTATTAAGATTGATGGAATCAATGTCAACCAGAGAGTCTTGATTCCAGTATTATTTAAGTGAATCGGATAAGATTGGGAGAAGAGTTTAATTTTGTTAGTAAAATAGAGGAGGCTCGGAGGGACCTCCTCATTTTTCATTAAAGCGGAACTAGACAATAAGAATCGTTATTAGAACAAAGAGGCTAACTTGACTGCCTGCAGGAAGGGTGAAATAGGATGTTTAACTGATTGATTCATAGGACGGGTATGGTAATATCAGAAAACGTAACAAAGCATCTTGTTTTGAAGGTACCTTGGGTCGGAAGAGAGTGTCTGACGTGTAATTTGAGTTAAAAAGAAAGAAATAGTTTGATAAAGGCTTGTAAGAAATATTTGGCATTCGATGATCGCTTACTCATGCTGTGGGGTACTCCGATCTTTGGCATGCTTATTCCCTTAATGTTGGATATAAAGGCAGCCCAACCACATAGCAGTGATTATTGGAGTTGTCATGTTCCCCATAGTACTGTCTTTGTAATTGTCTATTGGTTCTTTTATAGATGGATGGTGATTTTTCTTCGAGGTCGCTTTCCTTCTTTTAAAGACACTTTTAAGCGAAATGTAATACAGTACTCCATTGTCCTTGTTTCCGTACCTATTATAAAAGTAGTTTTATCTTATACCGTTGATGAAGTTGTTGCCCGCGCACTTGGATCACCTGCCCATGAAATTCCATTGAACGCTCAAAATGCGCTGGCTATATACTTACCTTCCATTCTGATCATTGTAATTTATGAAGCCGTTTATTTCTTTGTTCAATATAAGGAAGCGATGATTGCTAAGGAAAGATTAGAGAAATCTCATATTGAAACCCAGTTAGTGCACTTGCGTAATCAGATCAATCCACATTTTCTATTTAATAGTCTCAATGTGCTCTGCAACCTTATACCTAAGGAGCCAGATCTTGCAATGACATACCTTAATAAGCTTTCTAAATTTTATAGATATACGGTGGATGTAAAAGGAGAGAAACTCATTCCACTTAGTGAAGAGATGAAGCGAGCGAAGCTCTATGGAGAGCTGCTTTCTGTCAGGTTTAGAGATGCACTCACAATTCAATATGAGCATATAGATAGCTTAGTTGCTAAGATTCCCTCTTTAAGCCTCCAGCTGCTTATAGAAAATGCCATTAAGCACAATATCGTTTCTAATGAAGATCCATTAAACATAGATGTTCGTCTTACAGAAGATGGGAAATATATTCAAGTATGTAATAATTTACAATTGAAAATGCAAGAGGTAGAAAGTACGGGAATAGGATTGAAAAATATTAAAAAGAGAATAGCCTTTTTCACAGAAGAGAAATTATTAGTCACTGAATCTGACAGCGAATTCTGCGTTAAACTTCCTCTAATATTCTAAGCTTATGAAGATTGTGGTTATTGAAGATGAGATCAATGCTTATGAATACCTTGTTAGAATTTTATCGAAAGTAGATTCAAATATACAGGTTGTAAAACATTGCGAGACAATCAAGTCCAGTGTCAATTACTTTCAATCTAATCCAGATGTGGATCTCGTACTAATGGATATCCAACTTGCAGATGGTATTAGTTTTGAGATTTTTAATCATACTAAGATTGATGCACCGTTAGTCTTTATTACAGCCTTCGATGCATATGCCATTGATGCCTTTAAAGTAAATAGCATAGACTATCTCTTGAAGCCCATAGATGAAGATGATCTTAGAAGGGCATTGCAGAAATATCATCAATACTTTAATAGTGAGAAAAATTTAAATATCAATTCTTTGCTTAAGAGTATTCATGGAGAACGACCAGAAAAGAAGAAGAATAGATTCTTAGTCAAAAAAGGAAATCATTTCGAATACATAGATATTCAAGATGTGGCACTCGTATCTTCCGAAGATAGTATTACCTTTTTATTCTCTACAGATGGACAGCGACATATTTACTCCAAAACCTTAGAGAATCTTATGGCTGAACTTCCCGAAGATAAGTTCTATCAAATCAGTCGAAACGCGATTGTCCAGATTCGTTCTATCAAAGAAATACATCCATTTCATAATCAACGATTGCTTGTCAAACTGGTAGATAAATTAGAAAGGGAACTGCAGCTCATCGTGAGTAGAGGACGTGTATCCAGCTTTAAAGAATGGGTGGATCAATAAGTACAATTCCTCATTAAGTCAATTATTACTGTAAATAGGACATAACTTCTGCCATAGAATTATGGATAAGAGTTTGAAGCCATTAATTTTGCACCCGTAACTTTATAGATAAGATATGAGTGACTTGACGGCAAGATATAATCCGACGGATGTAGAGGACAAGTGGTATCAGTATTGGGAAGAACATGGATTCTTTCATTCTGAACCAGATGAGAGAGAGGCGTATAGCATAGTAATTCCACCACCCAATGTTACTGGTGTTCTACATATGGGGCACATGCTCAATATTTCAGTACAAGATATCTTAATCAGAAAGGCCCGACTTGATGGCAAGAATGCTTGTTGGGTGCCAGGTACAGATCACGCGTCCATAGCTACTGAAGCCAAGGTGGTTAGAATGTTACGCGAGCAGGGAATCAAGAAGTCTGACCTTACAAGAGAGGAGTTTTTAGAACATGCTTGGGCTTGGACAGATAAGTATGGA
Organism: Saprospiraceae bacterium; assembly: GCA_047634015.1. GTDB lineage: Bacteria > Bacteroidota > Bacteroidia > Chitinophagales > Saprospiraceae > JAJRXG01. The sequence continues at coordinate 9,317 of JBLIDB010000054.1, read as the reverse complement.
GGAATTATACTCAAACAATTAAGGAAGTTGGGGGCTTCTTGCGATTGGGAGCGGACAGCATTCACCTTGGATGAACCTCGTTCGGAGGCAGTAATCCAAGCATTTATAGACCTCTATAACAGAGAGAAGTTATATCGCGACTATCGAATGGTCAATTGGGATCCCGAGGGACAAACGGTACTTTCCAATGAAGAAGTGCTCTATAAGGATGAGAATACCAAGCTGTGTCATGTAAGATACCAAGTAGAGGGCACAGATGAATATGTCGTTATAGCTACTACAAGGCCTGAAACCATAATGGGGGATAGTGCTGTAGCTGTCCATCCTGAAGATGAGCGATATGCACATCTAAAAGGTAAGAATGTAATTGTTCCTATTGTCAATCGGGTAGTCCCACTAATTTTTGATGACTATGTAGAGAGGGAATTTGGAACGGGAGCTTTGAAAGTGACACCCGCTCATGATCCTAATGATTATGAGATCGGTAAACGACATAAACTCGAAACCATTGATGTTCTCAATCCTAATGGAACATTGAGCGATGCAGCGCAAGTATACATAGGAGAGGATAGAACAATAGCGCGGAAGAAGATAATTAAAGATCTTGAAGCTTCTGGCCAATTGGTAAAAGTAGAAGATTACTTGCATAGCGTAGGAAGATCTGAGCGTACGAATGCTGTTGTGGAACCACGATTATCACTGCAATGGTATGTAGATATGAAAGCATTGGCGGCTCCTGCTCTCGAGGCGGTAATGTCTGATGATATTGAGTTCTTTCCTAAACAACAAAAGAATATTTACAATCATTGGATGACTAATATCCGTGATTGGTGCATCTCTCGGCAGTTATGGTGGGGACATCGTATCCCAGTATACTATGTCGGAGAGGAGATATTTGTAGCCCAAAGCCGAGAGGAAGCATTATCTCAAGCTCAAACGAAGCTGGGGGCTCATATTTCTGATGCAGATCTGCGTCAGGACGAAGATGTCTTGGACACCTGGTTTTCTTCTTGGCTTTGGCCGATTACATGTTTTAATGGCTTCCAAGATAAGAAGGAATTAGACTATTATTTTCCTACTTCTATACTGGTTACAGGATGGGATATCATATTCTTATGGGTAGCTCGGATGATTATGTCAGGTTACGAGTGGGAAGGGGATAAGGCTTTCAAAGAGGTTTATTTCACAGGCATGGTACGTGATCAGCAGCGTCGAAAGATGAGTAAGCAGTTAGGGAACAGTCCTGATGCCCTGGAGTTGATAGCAAAATTTGGAGCCGATGGGGTGAGGTTTGGAGTACTATCTTCGAGTCCTGCCGGTGGAGATTTACTATTCGATGACAAGTTATGTGAGCAAGGAAGAAACTTCTGTAATAAGATGTGGAATGGCTTGCGGTTACTCAAGGGCTTAGAAATAGATCAAAATTTGGAGCAACCTCCTGAGAACGCATATGCGACTCAATGGATTCAGAGTAGACTAAACGAAATATTAGTAGAAACCAATAAAGATTATACGCAATATCGCTTGTCGGATGTCACGATAAAGCTATATAGCTTTGTCTGGAATGATTTCTTTTCTTGGTATTTAGAAATGATAAAGCCTGCTTATGGTGCTCCTGTTGATCCTAAGACCTTAGAAGAAGCATTATCGGTATATGAACAAATATGTATTCTGCTACATCCTTTGATGCCATTTATTACAGAGGAAATATGGCATCAGATTAGAGCTCGTGAGGAGACCGAGGTATGTATGCTGGCCTCATATCCTAAAGTTACAATTATAGATGCTACTTTATTGAGGAATGTAGAATCTCTGAAGAGTTTAGTTTCTAAAATTCGTGAGGTCCGTAATGCGAAGCAACTAAAGCCAAAAGAGATGTTGACGCTGCATGTGGAACAAGCAGTCTCTAATCTGATAAGTGAAAGTGGTATCGCGCAGCTTATCAAAAAAATGGCCTTTCTAAGCGAAATTCATATTTCAGAAACACTTCCTTCTGATGGTTCTTCTTTGCTTTCCGATAATGAAAAATACTTCCTTCAATACGCGCTTGAAATCGATCCTGAAGAAGAGCGCATTCGAATAGAATCAGACTTGAAATACGCTCGTGGATTTGTCCTTTCTGTAAAGAAGAAACTGACTAATGAAAGCTTTGTAAACAATGCTCCAGAAGCTGTAGTGAATAACGAGCGTAAGAAGTTAGAAGATGGGAAAGAGCGCGTTCGCTTTTTAGAAGAAAATCTCGAAAATCTCCTAAATTAATAGGGTAGCTTTCTTATGTCTATTTTTAATTATATGTAAAAAGCTCATACATAACCGCTTTCTGATCAGATTGCAACGAAGTGAGTTAGATAAAATGTAAGAAATACCACCATCTACGTTCATCCAACATCGGTTCTCCAACTACCTTGGTTCTATGAAATAGGCTGTCTGGTCCTTTTTGTGCCTAAAAGAGGTGCTTTTTGGATTGGGAAATGACTGTTTTTTTTGGATGTAAAATCCCCATAGAACTACGTCTGAATTTTGTTGAAAGTTAAAGAGCTTATTCGACAAGAGGAAGGCACAAAAAACCATACCGATGAATAAGACCTACTCCCCAATAGAGTTCCCAAAACTCTATTTTGTCCGCTCTCTTATTCTAATTGCATTTTTTGTAATTGGAATGAATGAAGAAGGCAGCGCACAATGCGCGACGCATTGTTCGATATCATGTTACCCGAATGTGAATATTGTCCTCGGTGCGGGCAATTGCGAAGCACTAATCCTCCCATCTACTGTGAGCAATGCGATCTCAGAAAGTTGCAATAAGGCGTTCAAAGTAGTGCTGAAGGACAAAGACGAAAAGATAATTCCTAAGAACATGTTGACAAGTGCACATGTAGGAATGGAGATCTCTTTTCACTTAAGTAATCACGATTTAAATTGCGAGAACTTTTGTTGGGGAAGGATCACAGTTGAAAACAAAAACCTCCCACCAATAGGAACTTCAACAGTTTCTGGAATGTGCGGAGCGGATCACCTGACTTTTTCTTCATTAGAGAAAGTACAAGAAAGTCTTGATACACTTTGTACGGTTCCTGTAAGAGATCTCACAGAAGAATATGAGTATTTAGGAGATAAATGTACTGAACAAACGACTATTCGTACCGTAAGAGGATGGGTCGATATCGATGGTGTGGAGCATGTTATTGTAAGAATGGATACAGTTATCTTAATGAAGTTGGATACTACGATGGTAATTTGCCCAGGATCTCCAGATTTCCAAAAGGCATTGGAGATCGATTGTCATTTGACAGATGAATATCCAAGTCCCGAAGTAATTGCGAAATATTTTCATGATACATTAGCATACCCTTGGATTGATAAGGGAAGCGTAGAAACAGAAAGAGATACTTTTGTTGTTTTAGATTTTATTAGAGAAACAACGGTTGATGAAAAGATTGAACTTTCAGATGGAGTTTGGGCGATTTTTCCAGTAGTTACAAAAACGCCTGTATACAAGGATAGTATAGTTGTAGATAGTATGCAGTTATATATTACAATTCTACCAGGAACAAAGGAATGTAATCTTACTACCCAATACTCCGATCAAATCTATAAAGGATGTACAGGAGAAGGAGGAAAAATACTTAGAGAATGGACAATCTTAGATTGGTGTAGTGGTGAGATTAAAATGTGCCAGCAATGGATAATAATCACAGATAAAACTGCACCGTGGATTAAAATATTAGAAGATAATGTCATGGTCAATGTCACACCATGGACTTGTAAAGCAACCATAGATATCGCTGAATACTTTGAAGTGAAAGGTGGATGTACGGCACCTACTTATTATCTTCACAGCAATTCGGGAGTATTAGAAGGAACTGTTCTTAGTGGGCTAATGCTTACTGAAAATCCAGTAGAGGTCTACATCAAAGCAACTAATGGCTGTAATGCAATAGCCTATGATACTTTGACGCTTCAAATAAAAGATTTAAGTGCACCTGTAGCGATTGCAACTGACTTAGTTCAAGTTACGCTTACGGGAGACCCATATGAGACGGAGATAGGAATCGGTAAAGTATATGTTGGTGATATCGATGCTGGTAGCCATGATTCAGGCTGTGGAGAAATAGAAAAATGCCTTTTACTTGATGAAGAATTACAGGATCCTATAGTTATAGAAGGTAAGCACATTTCTGATAAAGAAGGGAATCTATTATATCATCAACATCAATGTGGAGACCCGGATGGGATCTATTATATCCTTGATATATTCAAAGAGGACACGACCATTGTAGATGAAATCCCATATGTAATCTGTAAAGAATTTGTAAAATTCTGTTGTGAAGATATACCAAAATCTAAAGTAGCCCTTGTCGTTAGTGATGAAAGTCCATATTCTCCAGACGGATATAGTTGGAGTGATGTAACTATTGAAGATAAAAGCATTCCTATTATGCAATGTGAAGATATAGAAGTGGCATGTGGGTATGATTATAGTCCAGAAGTAATAGGATATCCTACTATCTATCATCCGATCTGTAACAAACAAGAATTATCATATGTAGATGATGAGGATGTTGATGCTTGTGGATATGGTGCGGTTCTTAGACTTTGGTCTTATGGAGACTATGCATTATGCACACAGCGTATAACATTTAGAATTGACAAAGTATTTGATCCGATGCTTATCAAGTGGCCTAAACATTATAATGGCGACACCTTTGATGGGAAGCGAAGAGAATGTGAAGTGCTCAAGGATGACGAAGGCGCAATCATCTATGATTACGAATATGACGATCACGGAGATCTTGTAAGTAAAACTCCACAAAAAGGAATTATTGAGTACAATGACTATATAGAGATGGGAGACCCATTCGAATGTGGTGTTACAGAACAGACAGGAGAACCAGTCTGGTGTAATGAGACATGCGGGCTCATGGGATCTTCATACGAAGATGTATCTGTAGAAGCGGGAGAATCTTGTAAGAAGATAATTAGAAAATGGACGATTATAGATTGGTGTATCTGGAGACCGAACGGAAGTAATGTCGATGATGAAAATGATACATACCAAGAACGATTTGAAATGATCGATGATGAGTGGTTAACAGATCTAGATTGTAAAGAATGTGAGAAGGAGTCTGGTGTTCCTGACAATGTATATCTTAGATATCGCGAAGGTAGATTCGATTATGATGGGTATTATACGTATGATCAGGTATTGAAAGTGGTTGATTATACGGCTCCTGCTATTGATGTAGCAACACGTGATACTGTTGAGATATCAACAGGAGCGCTTAGCAAGAATGATACATTTGAAGATTGTATAAATACTGGTACAGTGACTGCAAGAGCGGTTGACGTCTGTGGATTGGATCAAGTGATTCATACAAATGCCATTACTTGGAGTATCGTTACAAAGGATGAGAATGGAGTTGTTATCGCTGGTCCTAAACACGTGATCGGAGCGGAAGCAACTATGACAACGGGAACGGGAGCTGCGGGAACTTTCCATGAAATTATATGGAAGGCTACTGATGCTTGTGGAAATTCTACGATTCTAAATACGTTGGTTGAATTTGCTGATACGAAAAACCCTACGCCGGTTTGTATTCAAGACTTAAGCACGAGTGCTATGAATACTGATGGAACAGTCGAGATATGGGCAGAAGATTTTGATAGAGGTAGTTTTGATAATTGTGGAGATGTTAAATTGGCCTTCTTAGTAGATGAGAATGGAGATCAGACGATTAAAGTTGAAGAGGGTACATTCTTGCCATCGATAACCTTAGAATGTGATGACTTAACTGCTGGTCTTGGAGGAACAGTGAACCTTGAAATGTATGCGATAGATAATTACGGTAATTACGACTACTGCGCAGTGAGACTTCGTATCGATGATAATGCTGATGCATGTCCAGATGGGAATATAGAAGCAGCTTTAATAGCAGGAGCATTGTTTACAGAAGCCGGAGAGATGGTTGAAGAAGCAAATGTTTCTCTCAATGACGACAAGTCTATGAGTACTGATCTCTATGGAAAATATGGATTCAATAATTCTGCTCTTGGTGGAAACTATATGGTAGTTCCTGCCAAAGATGGAGATGTCCTCAATGGTGTTACTATTCTTGATGTTTATCTCATAGAGAGACATGTATTAGGAGTGAGTGACTTCAAGAGTCCTTATAAGACAATCGCAGCAGATGTGAATGCTGATGAGAAGATTAGTGCATTAGACTTAGTAGAATTACGAAAAGTAATCTTAGGTATCAGAGATGAATTTCCAAATAACAAAAGTTGGAGATTTGTTGATGCGACTCAGACTTTTTTGAACGCTATGAAGCCTTGGCCATTAGTAGAACACATTGAAATAGAAGATTTATCTATCAACATGCGGAAAGAAGATTTCGTGGGTGTGAAGATTGGAGATGTCAATAGCAGTGCCATCGCTAATAGTACAATACTTGGAAAGGGTAGAAGTGGAGAAAGATTGCAGTTAGTAGCTGAAGATAGAAATATTGCCGAGGGTGAAACATTCGAAGTTAGCATTTCTAATAAAGCAGACATTGACCTCGTAGGATTCCAATGGACCCTGAAGCATGAAAATACTCAACTACTTTCTGTAAATGGAAATGCAATAGAGCTTTCTGAGGATAATTATAATATTACAAGCAACGACGTACACACAATGTCGTGGAATCCGAAAGGAGAATCGAAAACCTTGAATGCCGAAGAGGCGCTCTTTACACTTACGTTCAGGGCTAATAAATCTCTTAAATTAAGTGAATCGATAAGTATCAATAGTAATAAAACTATTGCCGTCGCCTATAATAAGGAGCTTGAAGCGATTGATATCGAGTTAAGCTTAATTAATACTTCAAATGCTTTTAGTCTGGAACAAAACCATCCGAATCCTTTTGACCTTAAGACTGAGATTGGATTCACGATTCCAGAAGAAGGAGTTGCGAGTTTGACAATATTTGACGCGACGGGAAAGGTGTTCTATTTTATGGAAAATAGATATCCTGCTGGTAGAAATATAATTGAAGTAAATAAAAATCAGTTAGCTGGTGAAAATGCCATCATATATTACCAATTAGAAAGTAACTCGAATGTTGCAACACGTAAGATGATTCTAATTCAGTAAAACTTATAATAACTAAACTAATTGTTAGGCCTTTCTTGTAATAAGAAAGGCCTTTTTTTATTGAAATTCAATTTTGGAAAGTCAGTAGGACTTATATAAAGGTGCAAGTTGGGCCTTATTTTAATGCCTCGAATTAAGTCTACTGCCATTTATTATTGAGTAGAATAGAAGACTATTCCAGAGCATTGATTTATTTTATATAAGCCATTTCTAACTTCCATACTGAAAGCATCAACTTGGACCATTATTTTCGAATTTAGTTGAAATGATAATGGGAATGATTCATTCTCTACTTTTCTATTTTGGTGTATCTCATAAATCTCGGAAGCAAGTAATTCATGCTTAGAACCATCCTCAAGATGTATTTCCAATTTGCGTTGCTGGTCTTGAATTTGCACTCTATTCTCGCTTGATAATTTCTGAGAGCCAAATGATAGCGCTAGGTCATATTTTGATATGTCTATAACTTTTAATTCTTCTGCCTGGAAATGAATATACTCAATGTCGCTTAAAACTGTTTTACTCTTGAGATTTAATTGTTCAATTACGAAAGAAAGCTGATCCTCCTCCTTTTCAAGATTAGTCCATTCAATATGCTCACTTTTAAGATACGAAACATCTTCCAATTTGACCCGATTCGATAGAAAGCGTAATGATGATAGATCAAGTGAATTAGGACTTTGACTTTTAGTTAGAACTCCATCTTTCAATAATCCCGCCTGCTCTAATTCTAACGCCAATCTCTTTTCTTGACTTTTAATAGTCGAATTAAAAATATTGAATGGGCCACTTAATAGTTGAAAGATAAGCATGACTGCCAAGCTTATCGGAATCCACTTAATGCTCAGTTGTTTCTTAAAGCTATATACGAGTGCGATAAAAAGTAGCCATATGGCAATTCCTGCGACCAAGTATCTGTTTTCGGTAATCCCATAATCTTGAACCCTTCTTCCGAGGGCTATTAGTAAAAGAGAAATAGGGATTATTAATACCAGCGGTATCCATCTATGGAAGAGATGACTGATCTTGTTCGCAGAATATTCCCTGAGCTGACTATTTAAAACAAAAGTTAGAAGACTCACGCTACAGAAACCTAATGAAAGTTTTCCCAACCATCCTTGTGGAAGGCCTCCTTCTATTAGTATCTTAACACCATATAGATATAGGATTAGCATATAGAGCATTACGATGGGTATTAAGACATACTGGGTGAGGATTCTAAATCCCGCAATATGATTTTCATCCGCAAGGGAATCGGAAGTATGGGAAGTCTTACTAAGCACGAACCATGGATGAAATATCCCTAATAGAAGAACGATAAGGTATAAGTAGGCTTTCTCATCGATATCAAATCCGAATAGGTGATCCAGTGCCAATAATGCTAAACTTAGCCCCAACATTAATACCGCAACAAACAGCAATCCTTCAAATACAATTTTTAATAGTTGGATATTCCAATTTCGAAAGATAATCTCGTTTGAATTATTGTTCCAGAAAGCTGAGACCGAGATTGCGAAGTGAAGAATCACGATTTGTATCGGATAGGCATATCCTAACCAATAGGTCTCGAAATTATGAGCGGTGACATCACTAGGTAATATTATATACCAAATTGATCCAACTAAGATGGCGCTTACAGCTGTAATTACGAGTGCAGACGGCCTTACTAATGTCCTATGAAGTGCCAAAGGGGCAATGATCCCTACAAGAAACCCAATATATAGTGAGAGAACAGTGCGCAGTAATGTAGAATTAGCTTGATCTGATGGATTCTCTTGATATATCCAAAAGAGTAGAACTAACGAAATAGCTACGGATATAACACTTGATATAGGCCAGCGTTGGAAAGCAGTGCCGAAATCCAAACGTCGAAATATCTCTTTTATCTTCATTTTTTACTTTTTTAGAGCTAGGAGGCATAGAAGTGATTTAAGCATTGGCTTATTGTCGAGAATCTGCCTACTGTCAGGCAGGTAACAGCAAAATAGTCAGTATGCAGCTCTTTTTTATTTTCATAACGATAGCCATAGCTATGAGAATGAAAAAAGCATAAGTAGTTGGCTGTCAATCAGTTATTTGTAGTCATAGTAAGTACTCAATACTTGATTAGAAAAGGGCATACCTATCCAAGGGGAAGTTGTTGTTTTTGAGCCATGACCTGACTTAATTGCGGGATATGTTGAGT
>JBLIDB010000053.1:0-22909 GCA_047634015.1 Saprospiraceae bacterium | reverse complement strand
GATCAATAGCTGCCATTCCTCCTATCTCCAGTCCTTTTTTGCAGCGTGAAGCACCGCCAGAATAAAACATGCCCAATTCAGGTGTCTTCTTACCACTTTTAGAAATATATGACGGATCAAACGCTATGGCTATTTCTCCACTACCTACCTCTTTAATGAGGGCTGAATTAAATTGTAAGTAATCAAAGTCTTTTTCAAAATTATTCCGATAGGTCTGCTCATTCATAGAACCCTCTCTGGACATTTGAAGAAAATTGAATCGACCCGCCATGGCCAGATTCTGAAGAAATATCCCCTTGATAAACTTTGATTGCCATTTTGAAATAGTAGGTATATCCCGTAATATTGTTTCTATGAGGTTCTGACCTCTGGCAAATGTGTCTTGAGTTTCCATTTTTTTCTATTTTGAAAACTGCATTGGAATTACACCAATATACGCATTTGCTTTTTTATATTATAAATTATCTTAATATGTCTCTCGGTTACCTTCACGGACTATTGTACTTATATAGTGGTAAGATTATTAAAATTTCCAGTTAAAACATATCTCAACACCAAGACCAGAAGAAAGAATCATTTCTATATCGTTATCTTTTCAATCGCTTTTTGTTCCAAGTATCTTGATATTTAGAAGTGTCCTTAGAGATTTAGACCTTGAATCGAGCATGCATAACTTCAGCGACCTCTGTCTCCAAGATGATGCTAAATACCTCGATCATTACAATGCAGAAAGACTCAATGATGGGTTCACCATCATCTATCTCAAAGTCTACGGCGATAGAATCAATAAAGATAATATTGATCAATACATAGATTGCTTAGCGGGCCTTGGTGTAAAGGATTTTGAATTGGAGATCATAAGTACATCAAATGAGAATATCGATGATTTCGATATTCTCAATAAAGGACTTGAAGATATAAGAGCAAGATTGGAAGCGGTTCAAAAGAAAGAAGACCCCACACGGTTCAAGATACAATAATACAAATCAAACTATCTTGACACGATATTATTTAATAGTGTTAAGAATGAATTGCAAGTATTATTCCCTGAATTAGAAGAAAGTAGGAATTTCTAAAATGCATAAGACAGATTTCTTAGAAGCAAATTTTAATCTTCCTGTAGCTTTAATTAAATGGTCTGATTCTACTGATCAAAGAAAGGATGTCGAAAACAAGATTCGTTCTTTCTTCAAACACGTTTAGAATTGGATTCGCTCAAAGTAATAACTTATAAATAATCCGAATAGCCTCACTACATCTTATAAATGAAGTATCAGGAGTCAGAAAGGTTATCTATGGATATTTCATAATATTCCTGATCGATTGTAAAAAAGAGAAGTACTAAGACATCTGAATACAAAGGCGCGGGTAATCACGCCCTAAGACAAAATCGGCTTCCTCTTGTTCCTCCTCTGTTAACAAATAGGGTTCATGAACATTCTGGTGAGACAGCTTTTGTAAAGATGGAATCCAATGAGAAACGTAAGCTCCATTCAAATCATATTTCTTGGCCTGCTTGACGACATTATAATGTCTAGACTCTTTCGTATCTATACTCACACCAGCCACTGTATTCCAATTACCCCAATTACTGCATGGATCGTAATCTATAAGAAGTGATTCGAAATATGAAGCCCCTAATTGCCAATTAATATTTAAATCATAAATCAAAAAACTTGCAGCAACACGTCTTGCTTTAAAAGGAATATATCCTGTGGTATTGAGCTGCGTTATAGCCGCATCCACAAATGGCACACCTGTTCTTCCCTCTGACCAGATTTTAAACACCGCCTCGTCTTGGCGGACATCCTCAGGCTCCTTTTCTAAAGTTCCCCCTTTCTTGAATAGAGCATTTCCAAATTTCTTACCAATAAGGCGGTGATAATCTCGCCACAATAATTCCATAAATAACTCATGAGTAGAGTCAGAACGGCCATTTTGTTTTTCAAAATCTACAAGCTTGTGATAAACTCGTTTCGGAGATAAACATCCATGCGCAAGATAAGCAGACAGATTACTAGTGCTGTTATTCCCTAAAAGGGTGTCACAAGAGTTTTTGTAATTGCTTACAAGTTCAGGAGAATTAAAATAAAACTCTAATCTCTTCAAACCCTCCTTTTCTCCTCCTCGAAAGGCTGTGCTTTTTGCTTTTTCTATATCTTCAGTGGAAAAACCAAGATCTATTAAGGTCGGAACATCTCCAACTTCGATATTGTCATCTATTGAAGGTAATCCCAATGGAATTTCAATTGGCCTGCGCACTTGTATAAACTTTTCTACTTCCTTCCTAAATTGAGTGAAGGTATCAGGTGTCTGTGTAACTGGAAATGGCAAATCGCTCGTATAGTAGAGCATTTTTCCGCGACTGAATCTTAGCTCCTGCCCTATAGCCCAAAGCTCTTTTTCCAGTGCATCTTGCACATCAAGTTCTTCTTGTGTGCGTTCTCTATTACAGAACACCCAATTCGTTTTAAAGTCTTTCGCCATTTCAGAGAGAATAAGTTCTGGCTTTCCTACCCTTACTATGAGGTCAGATCCTAAATCTCTAAAAGATTTCCTAAGATCGTTGATCGCCTCTATAATAAACTGAGCCCTAAAGACATCCGTTTTTCGAAAACCAAAACTGGTTTCCCCAAGAAATACACGCTCATCAAAGACATAAACGGGATATACCTTACCATGATTTATTGCATCTCGCATGGCTTCATGATCATGTAGGCGAAGATCATTTCGAAACCAGAGTATTCCTTTTGTACTATTTGTATCCATTCTAAAGCATAACACTTAATTCCTTATTTCGTTTGACGAATAAGAAGAATTATTTTCGCACCGGAATTCGTAACTCAAAAATAGCAGAATGATCAAATTAACCTTTAATATATTTCTTTCCTTTTTAGGTATTAGTGTATGTCTTCTGATGTATTCTTCTTGCGGGCCTAAAAAGATAACACCTCAAAGTCAATTGCATGATAGTGTCATGGAAATTCATGATGAAGTGATGCCGAAGATGAGAGATATACATCGGCTTAAGAAAGGATTAAAGAATAAAACAAAAGAAGGACTATCTGAGACTCAAGCCAGTCAAGTAAGTATTCTTCGTGAATCTTTAGAAAGAGCAGATGATGCTATGATGGACTGGATGGCTGGATATAACAAACCATCAGAAGGAGATACTGAAGCCATGGAATATCTGAAGAGAGAAAAGGAAAAGATTAAAATAGTGCGGGAGGACATGATATCCGCTATTACGAATGCGCAAAACTTTATCAATGCTCAATAAATTAGCCTTCGGTTGTTTACTTATACTTATAGTTTTGATTGCTTGTACGAAGAATCGTACTCCATTACCAATTATAGGTGACAGAACCTTACCTGACGGAAGTATTGAAAAGCATGAGATAAGGTCGTGGACCTTTCAGAATCAACTGGGAGAAACAATAAGTAAGAAATCACTCGATGGTCAAATCTATCTTGTAGATTTCTTCTTTACTTCATGCCCTTCTATCTGTCCTTTTGTCACCAGAGAAATGCTTCGGATTTATAATCATGTGGCAACGTATGAAGATGTGGTTCTTGCCTCATTTACCATCGACCCCAAGAGAGATAGCGTATCAGTACTCAAAACTTATTCTGACAACCTTGATCTTGACCCTGATCGTTGGCTATTTCTGACTGGTGATAAGGATTTGGTTATGGATATAGCCAATGAAGACTATTTCGTCGCAGCGCTAGTTGCACCTGATGCACCAGGAGGATTTGATCATAGTGGGAAAATAATTCTGGTAGACAAAAAAGGTCAAATTCGCGGGTTTTGTGAAGGAACAGATTCGGATTCGGTGAATGGTATGATGGATATGATAGATCAACTTCGCAGCGAATATGAATAAAGCTAAGGTCTTGGTTATTTTCTTCATTTTGCTTGTCCTCGCTTGTGCTCATGAACCTTATGGCCAAGGTAAGAGGATTTATGAAACCTATTGTCTAAATTGCCATATGGCGGACGGAAGTGGATTAGGGGAACTCTATCCTCAACTGGAAAATTCAGCCTATTTAAATGGCTTACAAAATAAATTAGCTTGTTTGATTTACAAAGGTGCACAGAGTAGTAAACTTTCTACTGTTGCTATGCCCGCTCATTATCAAATAGAGCCTGCCGCAATGACAAATCTGATTAATTACCTTTCTTATCGCTGGGGTAATAAATCTGTTATTACCTTGCAGGAAATAAATAACCAATTGAATCAGTGTCCACGGAAATAAGTTATATATGTATTGGTCATGTCTGTCATGATATCGTCGAAGATGGAGTCATATTAGGAGGAACTGCTTCTTATTCCAGTATCGTAAGTACAAGATTAGGAATGAATACAGGAGTTGTTACTTCTTTTGGTTCTGACTTTGAATTTGTTTCAAGATTCGAAGAGAAGAATATTCACTTATGGGTCCAAGAATCCAAAGAGACTACTTCGTTTAGGAATATTTATAAAAATGGCACTCGTACTCAATATATGCCTACGCGCGCTAAAACTATTGGGCCAGAGACCTTACCTGAGTTTCATAAAGGGATAAAAGCGATTCAGCTTTGCCTGATATCAGATGAAGTAGACCTCAATCTGCTCTCTGCTTTGCCTTCTGGTATTCCTATTGGTGCTACAATTCAAGGCTGGCTACGCAATTTCGAAAAAGATGGTCTCGTAAAAGCAAAGTTGCCGAATTTGAAATTATTCGAGCATTTGGAACTGGTCTTTATGAGTGATGATGATATCAGAGAGGTACCTCAGTTATTGGACCAAATTATAAAAATTGTTCCTATTGTAGTCCTTACCAGAGGGAAACACGGTGCCGATGTTTATGAAAATGGGACTAAACATACCTTCCCTGCATATCCTTCAGAGGAAATAGATCCAACTGGAGCAGGAGATGTGTTTAGTACTGCATTTATGATTTCCTATAGCCATAATCGCAATATTTCAAGGGCGTGTTCCTTTGCTCATTGCGCAGCATCCTTGTCTATAGAAGGAATGGGCGTTAAAAGTATTCCAACTCGTGAAGAAGTATTCGAAAGGCAAATATTATATTTTCAGAAATTTGGAGAGTAGTTTTTTGTCAACTCTTATCTCATTTAATAGTACGGTGATTGCAGAACATCATTAAAATGGCATGTTTACTTCAACAATTTTCGCTTCAATGTTGAGCGATCTTCCACTGCCTCGAAGAATCCCTTAAGGTACAGTTTAGATTTCTCTCTCTCGAGTGATGATAAGTAAGGAGCTTGGTCGCACTTAGTATATACGGCATCTTCTATGGAGAGATAAAAATCCACCACGTCGTTAAATTCTTTCTCATTCATCGGGTAATTCATAAAATGCCGATCGTGTATTGTTTTTATAGGAAGCGAGCCATCTGGTATGGCGTAGGGTTGATTGACAAAACCAGCAAAATCAAAATCAAAAGGAATCGCTTTAAAATTGCTGTTCTCAGAAAGTTGTAATGCAAGTATATTGTTCCTATTTTCTATCCCCCAATCTGTGTTTGCAATCATATATTGGAAGAAGTACATCCTCATAAATGATTTTCGATCAAAATCCATTGCGCTCAGCAATCCCATCTCTATTATCTTACCTCCTCTACTATAAATAAATTCAGTGTCATCCTCTACAAGAAAGCCTGGCATGACGTTTCCTTTTTCTTGCGTCATAGAATCTTTCAGTTCGATATTTACAAGAGTGGATTTCAAAGCATCCTTATCTATCAATGATTGGTAGATATCGTATAATAAGTACTCTTTATAAAGTCTTTCAAAAGCACTTGAATCCATAGTACATGGAAGGACTACTTTCAACTTATCAAGGGCCAGAAATCCCATTGAATTCAGCGTTGATTTAGAAAAATTAAATTTCACAGGCGGAAACTCGCAATAGCTCTTTCGAGATCGCCCCCTCGTTCTTATTTCTCCCCGGATATCAACCATAGTTAGGTCTGAATCCGACTTCAATATAAATAATACCGGTTGATAAATTTCTTCGGAATCATTATTTATTAAGGCATTAACATCAGTAACAATTTCAATATCAGGCGGCGTTTCTAAATTTTGGATATAGGTAAATATTGAATTTTCTATCGCACCTTTTTTCCCATCTATTAATCTTCTATTACCTGAAAGATCACCAACATAAGGTTTCCCATTATCAATTATAAGAAGTTGAGCATTCAAACCCAATTTAATACTACAATCAATTCCTATAACACGTCCTTCATAAAGAGGGGTAATTACATCCAAGCTGGTATGCCCTACCACAATCTTTTCAACTTTTAATTTTTTAAGGGTAGTTTCTAATTCTTTTAAGGGCAAATTTTCCTCACCGAAATATCCTCGATACCATAATGGCCCTTCTTCAAAAAACAAATTAGACTTCTTCTCATCTTTTACAATATCATCTTTAGATTTTCGAATTAGGTCATTTGAAAATATCTTATTAATTTTATTGAGCGACATCTTCATGTCCAATACAAGTGGAGAGATTCCACCGTGCAGGTACAATACATTGTTTACGGAAATCACAACCTGCTGACTGGCGATCCAATCACCCAGAATACTTCCTACTCGAAATAATCTATCATAACGCGTTTTTAATACAGCTGAGGTATAATAATATTTTTTATTCAAATATCGTAAGTCTCCGTTGAGTACCATTATCTCATGATTACCCAGAAGTACATGCACCATTCCTCCCTCCTTCTGTGCTTGTTTTTCTAATTTAAAAAGTAACCAAAGAATATCGAGGACTTTGTCACCACGATCCATATTATCTCCTACAACTACTAAACACCCTTTTCCCAGAGACCAATTCAGATCCGCATCAATTACATTATGTGCCTGTAACAATTGAACCATCAAATCATATTGCCCATGAACATCACTAAGGGCAAGTACCTTTTCGTCGGCTTTATAGGCATACTCCCTCTTAACAATAAAGTCTAAGTTCCTTAGATCAATGTTAGGCAAGTTTGGTCTTTCAAAAAGCGTAGCATCCTCACAAGAAAGAATAGTGTCGCGAGCTTGCCCAGCTTCAACCCATTGAATGCTTAGACTATCTCCTACTTGGAATACATAAGGACCGTCATTCAATTCTGAACGGATTTGGCCATATGACTTCGATGTAACTGCTATTAGAAGCAGGCATGCGAACAAAACAATCTTATTACTTAGTAACGACAAAGGCAAAGTATTTTATGTAATCAGCTAAGATATTGAGTAAGATCTTAACAACACAGAGAAATTTAATTATTAAAAGCAAACCACATTATAATGATGAGATTAATAGAATAAATATTTACTTAATTATAGTGAATGTAAGCGCAAAGTCAATTAATCCCGTTTTGGGCCATCTATTTACTAATATCTCGCTCTATGCACAACAAATTAGATAATCTTGCATTTGATTTGGAGTAAATTTTAAGTGATCCTATGTATAATAAAATATCCCTACCTTTTAAACAAGTTCCTCAATTATCAGAAAGAGATATAGCTTATCAGGAAGAAGACCCTGCATTAAGCGGTTTATACGATCATTCTGTTAGCATCGAAGCATTTCAAGAGGTTATTTCTAATAGAAAAGAGACGAAGGTTCCACGTCAGCAAATTCATAATGTCTTATCGCAGCAATATGAGGTGCTGGAAGCATCTGCATCTACTCAGAAAAATATTGATGCGTTTCTCAATGAGGACACTTACAGTATCGTTACTGCACATCAGCCATCTATGCTCACGGGGCCCCTATACTATATCTATAAGATCTGTAGTATTATTAGTCTCTCCGCTCAACTAAATGAACGCTTCTCTGACATACATGTAGTGCCTGTCTTTGTTACAGGAGGTGAGGATCATGATTTTGAAGAAATAGCTACATTGCATCTCTTCAATAAAGATTTTACTTGGCAGACTGACCAAAAGGGAGCCACTGGGAGAATGAGCCTTGATGGATTAAGAGAAGTCCTTGATCATGTTGAAGCTACTTTTGGAAATATGCCTCATGCGGAGAAGCTCAAAAGTATTATAGAAGATTCTTATAATCGAGCTAAAAATTATGGGCAATTCATAATGATGCTTACCAATCATCTATTTCAAGATCATGGTTTAGTAATATTCAATATGGATCATGCTGAATTGAAGAAGGAGTTACTACCACTAATCGTAAAAGATATAAAGTATGAGATATCTCAAAAATCCGTTCTTAAAGATCAAGAAGCAATAAAAGAAGCCGGATTCAAGGAGCAGGCGCATGCGCGGGAGGTAAATATATTCTGGCATGATGAAGATCGACATCGTGTTATCAAAGAAGATTCACAGTATACCATTGGTGATTCTACCTATACACAAGAGACGCTCATCAAACTGCTCGAATCTAAGCCCGCATCTATAAGCCCAAATGTCGTCTTAAGACCAGTCTATCAAGAATTTATCCTTCCTAACCTTGCGTATGTAGGAGGTGGTGGCGAACTTGCATATTGGTTAGAACGGCGATCCCTATTTAGTGAATTAGAAATTCCCTTTCCTATGCTCATCAGAAGAGATAGCGTTCTTATCGTTGATAAAAAATCACAAGAGATACTACAGAAAAATCAGCTTGAAGCAATAGATCTATTTAGTCGAGAGGAGCAGTTAGTAGCTCGACTGGCTCGGAATAAAACGGATATTGAAATTGATCTCAACAGTTTCCGAAAGAAAGCAGCATTACTGTTCGAAGAAATTAAGGAAGTGGCGGTTCAAGTGGATCCAAGCCTCGGTAAAACAACTCTATCAGAAGGGACTAAAACTATGAAGTCTATAGACATGATAGAAAGCAAGATGATGCGTGCCGCTAAACAACAAAATGAAACAAGTGCCAAGAGGATAACTAAAATCAAGCATAAGCTCTTTCCTAATAATGACAGCCTACAAGAGCGCTACGACAATTTTATTCCCTTCTATCTTCAGAACGGATCTCGATGGATTGAGTGTTTGATCCATCATTTAGATCCGATGGATAAATCCTTTAAGATTCTACTCGAAGAATAGTCAGAAAAGCTACCCATATATTTTATCCGAATTACCAATGAATATTAGTTCATCTGGACTAATAGATCCGTTTGGTGATTAACAAAACTAATGTATCTTTACATATTATAATTTTTTATTATGTGTAAGACACTTCTTTTCAGATATTTACTCTTATCATTTGCGCTTTTGGGAGTTTCATCAGTTATAGCCCAAGAATTTGCTAAAAGCCATCCAGATAGGACTATTGATTTTCATCAACAGGTACAAGAACGACTTTTTTCTACGGCTCTTTCACAGATGGATATTAGTGAGTTAAGTTCTCTACATCTCCAAATTAAGAAAGATCAAGTAATTAGCCTTCTGAATACAAGATACCCGGAGTTAGTTTATGAATTAGAAAACACACCAGAGCAAATAATTTCGGAAAAGGAAATATCTAAGCTCCTCCTAACTATTATTAAAGAAGAATCTTCGTTTGGGAATCTCGATCTGGAGGGAAGTCTATGGGAATCCGCACAATCCAGCATTGCGGATAGTGAAGGAATTGCAACCTTAGAGTTTCTATTCGGATATGAGCTATTTAAGCAAAAGCGACTGAAAGAAGCACAAAAGAACTTTCAACGACTTGCCAAAATGAGAAAAGGTCCATACGAATATGCCTTGTACTATGGTGGACTTTCATCTCTTCTTAATAAGGAATTCCCTGAGGCTATCAATCAATTAAAAGCTATCGGGAAAGAAGAGGCTCTTAAACCTCACATCTCATACTATCTTTCAGCTGCACATTATGGCAATGGAGATTTCACTTCTGTGATTAAATATTTCGAGAATCGTATCCAAGATCAGAAACTATTTAATATAGAAGGAATCACCCAAATAGTAGCATACTCAAATTATCACCTAAATAGATATGAAGCCGCTATCAATAACTTTAATATTCTATCTCAGTATCGGAATCTATCAGAAGATGAAAAATATATACTTGGAAAAGCGCTTCTAAAAACAGGCCAAAATATAGAAGGAAATAGTCTTCTGTCCGAAATTGCTGTGCAGTCACAAGAATCCAAACTCAAACAATCAGCCTCTTATGAATATGCCCTAAACCTTTCCAAGGAAGGAAAATATGAGGAGGCAAAATCTATGTTCATTTCAATGTTATCGGATGATCAATATCAGAAGGAAGACTTACAATACAATATTGCAATACTGCATGCTAAGACAGGAAACTATAATAACGCCACAAAAAATGCACTGGCTCTCATAAAAGGGAAATATCAAAAAGAAGTACTTTCTCTACTATCTGACATGATAGATCATATAGAGAATCCCTCTACATATATTGCTGTTGTTGAAGCGATAGATCTCCGAGCACAAGACAAATCCGTAATTAAATCTTCTCTTTATAAAAAAGCAATAATAGCATTACAAGCTGGTAATTTCTCAACTGCTAATTCATATTTTGAAAAATTAAAAACCATTGACCCATTAATAGAGGAACGCGGGGCGGTAGCAGCATGGAAAGGTATCATGGCATATAAAGATGGAGATTTCAAATCCGCTCAGAAATTACTTGCAAATTATCTCAACAGTAAACCTACTCAAGAAACGACAATCTCTATCAACCGTGAATTAGAATTTTATGCACATTACTTTCTTGCATACAGTTCTTTTAAACTAAAAGATCATAAGAATGCATTAGGGCACTTCTCTAAAAGTTTAGCGATTGTCACGAATCCCTCAGATAAAAACATGATTGAAGATATTCAGTTAAGAATAGGTGATTCATATTTTTTGATGGTTCAGTATGATCAGGCCAAAAAATCTTATGATGTTGCAGAATCTCTCGATCAATCTTATCGACCATATGCCCTATGGCAAAAAGCGGTTATCGCAGAACTTCAAAATGAACTGTATGATCAACTCCTAATTCTTGATGATATCATCGGGACACACCCCGAAAGTAAATATTTCGGAAGGGCAGCGTTTAGCGCCGCGAATACCCTATTTGCATTAGGTAAATATGACAAATCAGCAACACTATATAAAAGACTTGAAAGTGAAGATGTGCCTAATAGAATGAAAGAAGAAGCGATCGTTCAATTAGGACTTATTAGCGTGAATGCCGGAGCCTATGATGTTGCCGAAACATATTACCATCGCATCATCCAATCTTCAAAAGACAAGGAACTACAACATAGAGCGCATCTCGCTCTAAAGGAGATTTATGCTGACTATACCTATGACACTGATGCTTATCTAAATCTTATAAAGACGGAAGATAATAATGATCAGTCTACAATAGCTGATGAAGTCATATTTGAATTGGCAATGCGGAATTTTGAAGCAGCTAACTATACAGCGGCAATATCGCAGTGGAATAAACTTATAAATGAATATTCTGAAAGCAACAAAGGACAAGAAGCACAATTTCAAATTGCAATATCATTTCAGAAGCAAGAGGAAATGACAAATGCAATGGACGCATATCGAGCTACGACCCAATATGGTGCATCTGAATGGTGTTCAAAAGCTTATGATCAAATGGAAGGAATTGCGTTTTCCCAGAATAAAGATTATAAACTTTATCTTCAATTATTAGAGGATCGCAAGCATTCATTTCCCTCTTACACAATAACAACGCTACAGACCTACAACGCCGCCTTAAGTGCACTATCTGTAGGAGATCTCAATGCGACAAAATTATACACCACAGCATTATTTGAATTGAATGATATTTCTCTCAAAGAGAAAACAACAATACTCTCCAAGGCTAATGAGCTCTTCATGAAGAATAAGCAATGGCGTTCTATAACGGAGTTAGCGTCTCTTCCTAATTTCAAACAAATCATAGACACCTCTCCAAAATATATTTACACCAGGAGTCTAGCATTTATGAATCAATCCAAATTGGATAAAGCAGCAGAGCTTATTACCGAATCTTACAGCGAATTGCTGAATGATCCAGCGTGGTTAGCGAAAAGCATTATTCTGCTTGCAGATATCTATACGCTTAAAGGAGATAAAGACAGTGCTGTTGCGGCTTTACAAGCGCTCATAGAAACTAAAAGCGAGGTTCCTTCTTCACTAATTGATATGGCCAAAAACAGATTAGATTTCATTAAGCCTCAGAACTAATTGCTCCTTTAAAAGCCATTAAAATATTAATATGAAAATCCTAATATCAATTCTTTCAATAATCCTATTTAGCTATTCTTTATTCGCTCAGTCTGCGGTTAATAAGGATCGTGAACTACAAGTTGAAAAAAACTACAATAACGAAATATATGCGGCTCATCCTATTTTTGACTTTGCGAATATTAGTGTGCCTGGTAATCCTCCTGTTGCTATTGGCCTTGATTCGATGATAGGAGCTCCATCTTTTACTCCTGATTTAGACCTATTGATTAAGCCCGTGGCATACAAATCCAATCTGTCAAATTCAGGTCATAATGGTATGCTAAAATTTGATAAAGGAACTATTAATCCATGGCATGCTCAAGGAGGTTATGTATATTCTTCCCCAAACTATTTTACGCTACATGCCTCTGGAGAATACGACAAGTGGAAGCAATCATTAATTCCTGATCAAAATATTACAGAAGGAAATGGAAATATTGGCGTCACCTATTATATCACTTCAGACCTTAAAGCATCCGTAGATATAAATTATAAAAATCAAAAATACGGCTTATATGCTCGTCAAGAAGATAATGCAGAAGCACTTCAAAATGTCAACCAATTTAATTCGATAGGCATAAATTTAGGCATACAAACATTCAGAACACTGCCTTCCAAATGGAATATGGAATTTTTTCTCGCAGGGGACAAATGGAATGAAAACAATACAGATAGAACTGAAAACAATATAGAAATAGCGTCTCAATTACAGTATAAATCCAGCAATAAACTAATATTAAAAACTGCTCCCACTTATAGCTTATCGCAGAGTGATGCATTAGAAACGGCATACTACTTTTCTAATGTTCTACAAGCAGAATTGGATTATAAGACTTCGAGTATTGCATTTGGAATAAACACCACTAATTTCGGAAACTCGCTTAGTATCTGGCCCACTGTGAATATCGATTGGCGTATTGCAGATACCGATCACCTGACATTCAGTACTTCACAGAATATTTCAATAAACTCAGCACAACGTATATCCAGTTACAATCCTTATGTAGATTTCACTTTACTTCCTATAGCGAATAGCTCAAATGTGCAACTTAAAGATTTTTACAGGGATAGAAATATATCCGCATCATATAAATCAGCTCGCATTCCAAGTTGGAATTTTACAGCAGGAGCTTCTTATAACCAAATAGATGGAGATCAAAACTTCCAGTTGATTGACTCGAGACAGAATTTCAACATAGAAAGGATTGACTATAGTTTACTTCAAGCAAAGCTTGGGGTGGAATACAAATTACTTGAAGACATTATGAAAATTGGTCTTGATGTAACTTACAATAAATACCAAAATGCAAGCTCATCGTTATTTCATCGTCCAGAATTTATAGTAGAACCTATTATTCAGTCTTCTCTAATAAATAATAAATTAGACCTTACCTTATCATCAAATATCAATGCCCCTCAACTTTTATCTGTTGAAAATGAAGTAGAACTAAAATCCTCTTGGCGTACAAATGTCTCTTTTGAAGCCAAGTATGAGATATTGAAAAGAATGAATATTTATCTAAACGCTGATAATATTCTAAATGATGAATATCAACAATGGAATGGATATAATAACTTTGGGAGGAATTTATCTGTTGGGATACTATTAAAAATCTAAGTTAAAAATATAGATTAGAAACTAATGCCTCGCCGTTTATAACCTTTCTCGGAGTTCATGACTACTATGGCATTATGAACATCAATTTCTTTAATCAAGGATAAATATCTGGAAGATAACTTTACCTTCTCGCCACCCAGCCTAACATTTTGCTGTTGAATAACTTCATTACAAAAATGTCGAACACGACGTGCATTTCCGAAATGTTTATCTCTCTTTTGATGCTCCTCTTCCATCTTATCAAATAATAATTGAATAGCTGTAGAACTAATTTTATATCCGCGGTCACCAATAAATGTTTGAGCGATACTAATCAGTTGGTTCGCTTCGAAATCAGAAAATTCTAAATAGTGATCGAATCGAGATTTTAACCCAGGATTAGTAGAAAGGAATTGATTCATCTCATGAGGATAGCCAGCTACAAATACAAAGAACTCTCCCCTCCTATCTTCCATTAATTTCAGAAGTGTTTGAATAGCTTCATCTCCAAAATCATTTGACGAACCATTCTTGGTCAACGCGTAAGCCTCATCTATAAACAGAACACCTCCTAAAGCTTCTTCTACCAATTCACTTGTCTTGATCGCGGTTTGACCAACGAATCCTGCCACAAGCCCTTGTCTATCGGTCTCTACGATATGCCCTTTAGATAATACTCCTAAGGCTTTAAATATTTCTGCCAATATTCTGGCTACAGTCGTTTTACCAGTACCTGGATTACCCACAAGAATGGTATGCATATTAATCGTTCCGGTAACGATTTGATCATTAGCAGTTCTATAGCGTACGACTTCTATGAGTTGGTATATTTTGCTTTTTATAGCTTCTAACCCAATCAGTGAATCAAGTTTTTGCAAAGATGTCTTTAGTGCTCGCTCATCTATTTCAATATTAAGCTCTTTGCGCTGCTTTTGTTTTTTGATTTTCAGAATATCTTGCCATTGAATCATCTTAAGACTATCATCGTCAAGTTCAAACTTAGAATGCTGATCCATGAGTCGAATCCCCATATTGATTTTAGCCTTTTCTATAAGCTGTTCAACGTATCTGGCATTCCCAAAGGACTTATCCTTATTTCGATAGTCTTCTTGGATGACCTCCATCAGCTCACTCTTCGCCTTCGCTGAAAAAACTACGTTTTCCTTCTTCGCAAATCTTTCTACAATTTCATATAATTCACTCAATCCAAAATCTTCAAAATCATAGTAATATTTAAATCTTGAATTCAAGCCTGGATTAGAAGCTACAAAACTGGTCATTTCCTTAGGGTACCCCGCCACCACTACCATTACTTCAGAGTTTGGATCTCCCATTTCTTTGACCAAAAGCTCAATAACTTCTTTGCCAAAATCTTTGGTATCATCTCCGTTTCTTGCTAAGGAATAGGCTTCGTCTATAAACAGGACCCCTCCTTTAGCTTTTGAAATAGCCTCCTTTACCTTTGGAGCTGTCTGTCCGATATATTCACCAACCAAATCAACTCTATCAACCTCATGAATGTGGCCGAGCGACAATAAACCCATATTATGATATATGGCACCCATCAATCTTGCTACTGTTGTTTTACCCGTACCTGGATTACCAGAAAATACGCAATGCAACCCTAAGTGAAGGTCATCTTCTAATCCTCTTTGTGCTCTGAGTTGCAGGAATCGGATATACTTCGTATGTTCAGAAATCTGACGCTTAACATCACGTAAGCCTACTAAACTATTCAACTTAGAGAAGGCATCTCGACTCGACAGTATATATTTCAGTGGTAATAAAGCTGTAAGATCTGTTTCTTGAGGAAGGGTTAAAGTCACATCTCCTTCTTTGAAATCCTCGCCAATAAAGAAGGAAGATTCTGCTATTACCTTATCTTGAAATACTACTTCCAGATTATAGAACCCTTTACGCCAAGATCCCTTAACATTAGACCCCCATCCAGCATTTATCTGGATCAACTCTTCTTCTTTTTTCATCTTCTGGAGTCTAACCACCTCTCCTTTTAGCTCTCTTCCTTCATTACTAAAGCGTATGAAAACTTCGCTAAACCAATCCTGTGAAGGCAGTCTATTTTCCAAAGTTAGCTCTACAAATACATATCTCGTTTCATCTCGTGAAAATTCCACAAAATAGATGCGATCCTCGCTATCATCATTCTGCTCGAAATCTCCCTCGAAGTATTCTATAGACTTGATAGAAATGGCTTCAGAAGTTTGTTCCGGTAACCGGGCCGATAGATCTTCAACATAAAAATACTTAGATGCGATCTTTCTATCGTTCATGTATACGATCCACATATACTTACCCTTCTTCCAAAAATCACCAAGCTCTTTATGCCCCCATCCTTCACGGATGTATACCATATGATCATGCTTAGAGATTTGTCTATCTATATCAAGAGAGCATATCTCCTTCTTCTCTTTTCCTAACTTAAAGCATTTTATTTTCAAGTCCGTATTCCATGTCTCTGTTTCAAATGCTTTATTTATTAGAGCAAGTTCTACATATATATAACTTGTTTTTTGTTGTTCGAATACTTGCCGGTATTTTTTCTTGTTTCCCGCGAGCCATTCCGTGGAGCCATATACTTTTAAATGCTTGTATTTGTATCGCGTAACTTGAGCATCTTGCTCCTCTGGCTGTATCACAATTGGTTGGTTTAGACTCTATAAGATCAAAAAATCACACTCATATTTAGCACTGAATAAGCACCCACAATAGTGATCATTCCCGATTTCCTTGCCTGAATATATTAATTATAGTAATATCTATCGAAACTTTAGTCAGAAAGTGTCGGATATTAATCTTAAAAGATTCACATTTGCGCTCAATTGAACCTAAGAGGTGCATGAGGCGTTAACGATGAGGTATGGCAAAAGTTAGATTTACATTCGAAGATCCAAATATAAATCCTATTGTAGTAGACAATGCGCATGTCGGTGACAGCATTCTTGATATTACAGAAGATTTTGATATTCATCTTAATCACAATTGTGGTGCAGTATGCGCATGCAGTACTTGCCATGTTTATGTGGAGAAGGGTGAGGATTCTCTTCAAGAAATTTCTGATCGTGAAGAAGATTTTATTGACCGTGCGACCAATCCTCGCATAGAATCTCGTTTGGGGTGCCAATGCGTTATTCTTGATGAGAATGTGGAGCTTGAAATAACGATCCCAGATCAATCTGGAATAATCGGTCATGAACATTAATATATAAGCAATATGGGATTTGAGGACTTTGACAACCATCCGATCAGTTGGGCAGATCACGAAGACATTGCAATTGGTCTTTATGACAAATTCGGTGATGACTTCAGTGAGAGTAAAATTTATAGAATTCGCTTTACAGATCTTTTAGATTGGATCCTATCCCTTCCTAACTTCGAAGGCAAGCGAGAAGACTCAAGTGAAGGGCATCTTGAACAAATTCAAGCGAAGTGGGTATATGAATGGCGAGATAATCAGTAATGATTCAAAAGCTTATATCATTAAGCGCCCTTTTTAGACTTCCCAATCTTCTGATTTTAGCGCTTTCAGTTTATATCTATAGTTACGACACCCTTTACCCCTCTCTTGCTGCTGGAGGCATGCATGGGTCTCTTAGATTCAAAGATTTTATCCTCCTTCTTTTCATCATCATGTGTACTGGCGCGGGAGGCTACATACACAATGACATTTTAGATCGCAAGTCAGATTCTATAAATGAGAAAAGAGGTATTGTTGGCAATAATATAAAGCTATCTCTGGCTTGGATCTATTATTGGTTTGTCGTTGTGGCACCTATTCCTTTTGTCTTCTCTCTTAGCTCTGAAATAAGCAACTTCAATTATATCTATGCCTACCTAATTGTTGTCTTCCTCTTATTTGCCTATAATAGATTTCTGAAGAGATTACCGCTTATAGGTAATATTACCGTAGCATCATTATGCACCTATGTCTTTTTGCTTCCGATCACGATTGAAATATCTAAAATGCAATCTCTAAAGTCTATAAATCCTTCTGCATTTCAGAATTGTCTAAAAATAACATTGTGTTTTTCTTTTTTCGTCTTTTTAACTCATCTCATAAGAGAAATCATAAAAGACGCTGAAGATTTAGAAGGAGATAAGTCAAGTGGTTTTATGACGCTTCCTGTATTAATTTCTGCGTTCAATTTAAGAAACATACTTTTGGTTCTTGAAGGTATACTACTATTAGGCATACTGTATTGGGTCTCTGCTTTTAACCTGTGGAATACCATAACATTTATCAATTTGATTCTTCTCACACCATTAACGATTTGGATCATATATAGAACATACACCGCAGAACTTAAAACAGATTATGGTTATCTCAGTGTTCAGTTGAAGTATTTGATGATGGCTGGAATCGTCTCCCTGTCAATAACGAACTTATAATTTAGCAATGCATCTACCGCGTTCATTAAATCACTTAATAGAAAAACAAATCATCTTAGGCTCGGCCTCTCCTCGAAGGGCAGAACTATTGAGTGGTTTAGGGATTTTATTTGAAATCAGAATAAGTGGAGCAGAAGAAACCGTTCCAGAAGGTCTACCCCCAATCGAATATGTCAGCTATCTTTCCGAACTAAAGGCAAATACGTTAAAGTCTACTTTACGCGAAAATGAAATACTCATTACTGCCGATACAATCGTTTGTATAAATGACACAATTCTAAACAAACCTAAGGACAAATTAGAAGCCTCTAAAATGCTTAAAGAGCTTTCTGGTATGGAGCATAAAGTTATAACTGGAATTACCTGTACGACAACTAAAGGAATGATCAGTGACGCCGATACCGCCCGCGTTCAAATTATTAAAATGGACGAAGACGAAATTTTATTTTACATCGACAAATATAATCCGATGGATAAAGCAGGTGCATACGGTATTCAGGAGTGGTTTGGACTGGCTATGATCCGAAGTATCATAGGCTCATATTACACTATAATGGGTCTTCCTTCGCATAAGTTATATCACATGTTAAAGCACGATATCAAGTCTATATTATAATGT
Source organism: Saprospiraceae bacterium (assembly GCA_047634015.1). GTDB lineage: Bacteria > Bacteroidota > Bacteroidia > Chitinophagales > Saprospiraceae > JAJRXG01. The sequence goes on along the minus strand of JBLIDB010000053.1, from coordinate 4,069 downwards.
AGAGATCTGAAAATAAAAAAGGGCTATCGCAAACGTGACAGCCCTTTTTTTCAATATATCTTTAGACGGTATTCTAAAAACCGAAACCTCCGCCTCCCATGGACTGTAATTCATCCATAGTCATTTTCTTATATCCAGATGTATTCATCTCGAAGACTGCTTCGTCAACAGTAGCCAAGAACTCCTTTGTTGTAATTGTCATTTGCATCGGACCTCCTTCCATAGAATACTCTAATGGAAAACCTGCAAATTGAGTCATATCTACACCTTGCATTACCGGCGCTTCAAAGTCTAACTCTTCAGTTATGTAAGCTATGATATTCATTTCTGAATCACCATCAACTACTACATCCATTCTATAGCATTCGTAACCAGCGATTGTTTTCTTATCACTCTTATCGTAGGTGATTTCCATCTCAGGAGATTGTGCTTTCTTTTGAGCGATCTCTGTTTTTGGCATATTAACCCAAAATTTCTGTCCCATAGCATCCATTAGAATATCGAATTCTCCTCCTTTTTCAGAGAACATGTTCATTTTCACCATTCCACCCATCATATCCATCTGCGTCACGGACTTGTCTCCGCTGAAATAGACTTTTGTCTGAGTACCTTTCATCATCTCAGCCACTTGCGCCATTTGCGCGTTGTCAGATGAGATTTCCGTTATCTCCATAGTTATCGTTCCCTTATCTGATTGTGCATTCATTGTAGTAACAAAACTCATTGCCAGAACAGAGGTAAAGAGTGCGATTAAAATTCCTTTCATTTTTATTTTTTTACTATTAGATATATTCTTTTAATAAACATTCGTCCTCATTGGTTCACTAAGATTCAACATACCTGAGAATCAATCAAAAGGTCAAATAAATAGGGAAGTTTACACCTCCCTATTTATTGACTCTTCGTAATGTTTTATTCTTCAAGCGATTCTAATCGCTCCTTGTATTCATTTGATTTATCGAATTTATCAGTTCTCACCATAATTTCCTTTAATGCAATCAATGTATTTCGATCTTTCCCATCTGCTTCATCCGCCTTTAAAAAGTATGGAAGTGCTTCATTGAAGTTCTCACTCATTTCGGCTTTTATTAAATCATACTTCGTGGTTCCAGCTGCTGTGAAGTCATTCGCTGCATCATTTAAAGCATTTGTAAAACTTGCTGCCTTATTATAATACAATGCTCCTAAAGCATAGTTTACATCGAAGTTATTCTCATCTGCTGCTAATGCTTCCTTATAATACTTAAGAGAGCCGTCGAAATATTTAGTTGCTTCTTCTGCATTATCTGCTTCTTTAGCTTTTACATGTAACTGATCATATACCTGACCTAAGGTAAGTAGTATAGATGCGTTTTCTGGCTCCCTCGAATACGCTTCTTCGAGCTTACTTATCATCGTATTCAACTCCCCTTTAGCTAAGTAGTAGTTGATCTCAGAGAATAATAAACCAGAGTCATCAGGAAACAATGATCTTCCCTTATCTAAGTATTCCTTCGCCTTCTCTTCTTTTTCTATTTTATTATTCCCTTCAAAGAGAAGTTGATAAACAGTAGCTTCAGATGTTCCTGTTTCAATAGCTTTCTCCATGTATGCAAGTGCTTCTGGGTATTCTTCGGCATAGTAAGCTGTTAGTCCGGCGAAATAGTTTCGCTCCGTATAAAGGCCTTCTGCATCTAGCCTACTTTCTTCTCCCATTCTTTTTAAAAGATCACTCGCTGTTAATTCAGCAGCGAAATTGATATAAGATCCACTGAAATCAGACTCTTGATATAATGTAATACCTATGTTACTGGCAGTCTGCTCTGCTTTCTTTAATCCGGCTATTGCATTCTTCTTTGATCTTTTATCATTATCAGCATCAGCTAATTCATATGCTTTGATATATGCGTCTATTGCCCCTGATGCTGTTGCAGCTTCCGGAAGGGCTGCGGAAGGATCTATTAAGCGGGCATTAATCTGGGCTTCCGCGACATCATGAAGAATGTCTCCTCTCGTAACCCATGATTTTGCTTCAGCAGCTACTTCTTCATCCTTAAATGCCTCTTCTAATAAAATCTTGGCTTTCGCTATACCCTCAGCTGCACCTAGAGGATTACTAAGCGCCTTGCTTATTTCTTTAGAAGCCTCTTTTAAACTCTTACTCCCTTGGGCATTAATGCTAGCGAAACTGACAAAGGCAGCAAGACAAATAATTATTACTCTTTTCATTGATCGAATTTTGTTTTTATTCAGATTAGATAATTCATCATTAAGACCTACCTGCAATGATACGTTACTCTTAATCAAAGCTTAAAAAATGAAACCAAAATTGTTAATGAAATGCGTAGAAAATGCAATTAAGGGTGATAAAGACCACCTTATCCCGACCCCCACTAGGGTAAACCCTGATTACAAATTTTCATTATGTACTCTTAAAAGAAGTAAACATCCCTTTATTCTTCCTCTTCCTCATCATTCCTGGCATCCGCTATTACAGCAAGATCCGAAATACTGTCTTTTTTATCAACATTGATGACCCTAACACCCTGAGTTGCTCTACCCATAACTCGGAATTCATCAGCATGAAGTCTTATGACGATACCGTTTTTAGTGGTAATCATTAGATCATCATCATCCGTTATAGATTTTATAGCTTTCAGCGCACCTGTTTTCTCGGTAACACTCAAGGTTTTGACTCCTTTTCCTCCTCGATTAGTAACCCGATAATCTTCTATAGCAGACCGCTTTCCATATCCATGTTCCGATATTACAAACACACTTCTTGCCTCATCTGTAGGGTCCATTATAATCATGCCTACGATACGATCACTTTCACCATCGAGCGTCATTCCCCTGACGCCGGCAGCGGATCTACCCATTTGCCTTATTTTCGACTCTGGGAACCTAATGGCCCTTCCTCCAAGATTCGCAAGGAATACGTCATCTTGCCCACCTGTTAACTTTACTTCCAGCAACTGATCTCCTTCACGAATAGTTATAGCGTTAATACCATTGGTACGTGGACGGCTAAAGGCCTCTAGACTTGTTTTCTTTATAACACCCTTTTGAGTACAGAACATCACGAAATTCTCATTCAAGAAGTCTGGATCAGTCAGATCTTTGACTATAATATATGCCCGTATTTTATCATCTTTTGGTAGTGCTATGATATTCTGTATTACTCTTCCTGAGGAATTTTTTGAAGCTTCAGGTACCTCATATACCCGCAACCAGAAACATCTGCCCTTCTCCGTAAATAGCAACAAATAGTTATGTGCATTCGCAATAAAAAGGTGCTCTACAAAATCCGCATCTCTAGTCTTACTTCCTTTCGAGCCCCTACCTCCTCTACTCTGGCTTCTAAATTCGTCAGATTTCGTACGCTTTACATATCCGAGATGTGATATTGTAATGGCTACTTCATCATTCGGAATCATATCTTCGATAGAGATCTCTCCATCTGCATGAGAAATACGAGTACGTCTCTCATCCCCAAATACATCTCTTACTTCAATAATTTCATCCTTTAGGATAGCATTTTGGCGTTCCGGGCTACCCAGAATCTCTTTGTAGTCGGCTATTTTGATTTGGAGCTCATTATACTCATCCTGAACTTTATCTCTTTCCAGACCTGTCAATCTCATAAGACGCATCTCCAAGATCGCCTTCGCTTGTAATTCAGAGAGTTCAAAACGAGCAATTAACCCCTCTTTGGCTTCATCCACAGTTTTGGATGCTCTGATTAATGCGATAACCTCATCAAGATTATCCAATGCGATAAGCAACCCTTCTAAGATATGAGCTCTTTCTTCAGCCTTTCGCATGTCGTATTTCGTACGACGTATAATGACCTCGATACGAAACTTGATAAACTCCTCGATTATCTGCTTAAGGTTAAGCGTGAGGGGACGACCATTAACAAGCACTACATTATTGACACCATAAGAAGTCTGCAGAGGCGTATACTTATATAACTGACTTACCACTACATTGGCAATCGCATCCATTTTGAGATCAAGTACAATACGGATTCCATTTCGATCGGATTCGTTCCGTATGCCTGAAATCCCCTTAATCTTTTCGCTCTCAA
>JBLIDB010000052.1:0-23129 GCA_047634015.1 Saprospiraceae bacterium | reverse complement strand
CTTGTTCTATTGTTCTCAGGATGGACGATACTATCTGTTTAGTTTCCATCGCTGAATTAGGTTTGTTAAGGCTAATTTACAACTTTGTGCAATTTGTTGGACACGTTGTACACACGTTGGGCACCTATAGGCATACCTGGTACCACAAAGGGCTTTATCGGTACATCATTTATAAGTATTTTTGCATAAGAATTGCCCTGTAATCCCCTCATCAGGAAAGTTTCTCCTTCTAGAGCGGAGCCAGGTTGAGACACTCGTATTCCGGGAAGATGCTTGAGCGCATCCACGAGGGTTTTATATCCATTTTTCGCGATTTCATCCGCTGTTATTACATGGGTGGTAAAGGGCAGATCAAAGAGATTTTGTTCACTCCTGCTTCCTGATATAACCTTCGTTTCTAAGTATTGATCTTGAGCACTCTCTAAATGCTGCCACGATAATTTGTCATATTCTAAGAGACTCGAATCCACTTGACCGCTAAGCAGAAGCGCTGTGAATATAAAGAGTATAAAAATCAAATATCGCATACGCTAATCTAAACTTATTGACTCGTATAGAGCTTAAAGTAATTATTAATTCAAAACCAAGCGAAATGAAGTCCTTGGGGACATTAAGTACTAACCTTATTGAAGTTGAATAAAATTGAAGACAAATTTGGAATAAGGGCGTTCTCAATGGACAACTCTGAAATAGCAGAAAAGATATTTATCAAAACACTAAAGCCTTATAAATTTGATATTTTCGTTTCTGAAGCCACAAATTCATATATGAAAAATAGCTATATTATATCAATAGTAATAATCTCCTTAATGCTCACTATTGGATTTGCCAGTTGTACCAAGGACACGAACCATAACCGTAATTTCGCAATAGCGGAAGAAGTCTTACGAGACACTATATTACAGATGGCAGAACGGAATCTTTCTGAAGTACCGATTACGGTTACTGCTGCGAGTTGTCCAAGAAGTGCGGGAGGAATTCATGATTTCTATTCAGAGGGAGATTATTGGTGGCCGGATTCTACTAATTTGGATGGTCCATATGTACGAAGAGATGGGATCACGAATCCTAATAACTTCAATGATCATAGAAGGGCAGTAGTGCGGCTCAGTGAAACTATTGGGAATCTAACATCTGCATATGTCATTACAAAAGATAGAAAATATGTCGATGCTGTTAAGACACATCTTAATGCGTGGTTTGTTAATGAGGAGACAAAGATGAACCCTAATCTGCTCTATGCTCAAGCCATTAAGGGACGACATACGGGTAGGGGTATCGGAATTATAGATGCAATACATTTTATGGAAGTGGTTCAGTCTATGCGCATTCTCGAAAGAGACAAGCTAATTGATGCCACGGCACTTTCTAAAATGAAGAATTGGTTTGGTGAATTTGCCAATTGGCTCACAACGCATCCATACGGCAAGAAGGAAATGATACATCCTAACAATCATGGAACCTGCTGGAATATGCAAGTGGGTTTATTTGCGCGTTTTACCCAAAACGAAGAGATACTTACCTTTTGTAGAGACAATTACCGGAACACCATTCTTCCTACTCAGATGGCAGAAGATGGAAGCTATCCTTTAGAGATGGCAAGGACAAAGCCATACGGCTACTCGCTTTTTAATCTTGATGCTATGGTTATGAATTGTGTAATACTTTCTGACGATACTAATAATCTCTGGGAATATGTAAGCCCTAAAGGGAGAACTATAAAAATGGGACTCGAGTATATGCAGCCCTATGTAGAAGATAAATCCCAATGGCCATTAGCGCCAGATGTGATGTATTGGGAGAATTGGCCAGTAGCACATCCTTCTTTTATGCTTGCAGGGGCCTATTTTGATAGGAGTGACTGGATACACCTGTGGAGTAGGAATAAACACTTTCTGGAGGTAGAGGAGGTTAGGCGAAATGTTCCTATAAGAAACCCATTGTTGTGGCTTGAAGAACTTCCATAGTGAAGTTAAACTGCATTAATAGACTTTAGAATCTGTCAAGAAATAACCTATACCTTTCTACTGGTTATTTTATTCGCCCACTTCGTTAGAAATACTCTTCATCGCCAAGGCTATGCTTCTGTTTTTTGCCTTGTTGTCGAATAGAATAACTGTCTATAAGTTGTACACTTTATTTTGTGATAGATCCTTAGAGACTGATTTGCGATTTACATATCTTTCAAGGAATTAAAGCAACTCAATTGTCTGGTGGATACTCCAAAATGTTGTAGAAATATTTTTTTAAAAATGAGATTCTGAAAAAGAAGTCTATTTTGGAGCTTAGAACCATATATATATATATACATATATATATACTTATTAATGAATATTAGAATTCTAACCTACTTAATTCTACTTTTCTCTTGTTCTTGCATCTATGGACAATCTCGGGAGCCTTTGCATATTACGCTTCTGAATGATGACAGCCTTAATTTTTCAAAGGGATTTGAAGAATTATTCAAGCAGGAGATTATGTCTCTACAATCTACAAGGAGACAGGTGGTTTTTGAATCGCATTATTTGGACAATAATCCAATAGCAGAGCGAACCAAAGTCCAATCCGTTTTATCTAATCCCGAGACGGATATAGTAATAGGAATAGGCCTTAAGGCATCTACTTTCTTGAGTCAAATTAAGTCATTTGATAAGCCCACAATAGCATCCGTAATTATAGATCGTAACCTACTCGGCTTACCCATAACCGAAGCAGGAACATCTGGGATTAAGAATTTTACCTATGTGGAATCTCCTTTTGATGTAAAAAGAGATTTAGAGGTCTTTCGAAGTATTGTGCCGTATGAAAATCTCGCTATTCTCCTGGAGATAGATTTCGAAGGCTTAAATGGATTCATGAATGAATACTTTGACAAAAGAATCCCTCCAGGGGCGAAATATACTGTATTAGGAATGAAAGATGATATAGCATCTACGTTAGAGCAAGTGTCTGATGATTATGATGGGGTGTACATATTATCGACGGCGAGATTCTCGGAAGAAGACTCCCGGGAATTCTACCATGAATTGAGTAGACGCGGTCTTCCTTCTTTTGCCCTAATAGGAAGAGAGCAAGTCGAAGTAGGAGCAATGGCGGGTATTGCATCTTCATCGTTTATCCCTAATTTGGCAAGGAGAATAGCCCTTGATGTACTAAGAATTTCAGAAGGTGAGCGTAGCGAGAATCTACCCGTTAAACTCGATATAGCGGAAGATGATTTTGTAATCAATATGCATACGTTGAGTCATCTTGAGGTTTATCCAGATTTTGATATTCTGAATCAGGCCATCCTATTAAACATAGACGAAATTGAAGGAGAAATAGACTGGTCGATTGAATCTATGATCTATGAAGCATTGAAATCCAACCTGCAACTTGCAATAGCCCGAAAAGATCTTCAGCTTGCTGATGAAGATATTAATATAGCCATTTCGAATTTGAAGCCTAATCTTAAAGTAAATACATCTGCTACCTGGATAGATCAAAAAAGAGTGGATGCCTCCAACGGACAGGCAGCTTCTGTGAGTTGGTTGGCCAATGCTACATTGAATCAAGTAATCTATTCTGAACCTGCTATGGCAAATGTTGCCATCCAGAAGATCTTAAAAGAGTCCACTAATGAGGTGATTCGGCAGGCTGAATTAGATATTATATTAGAAAGTGCTCAAGCCTTTCTGGGTTACTTACAAACGAAAAGTAATGTTAGGATTCAAAATAAGAATGTTGATGTTACTAAAAAGAACTTAGATATCTCTAAGTCAAAGGAGCGATTAGGCTATTCTGGGATTACTGATGTTTATAGGTTAGAGACGCAACTATCACAGAATATTATAAATCTTAATATAGCAGTTAGCAATCTTGCGCAAGCTCGTATTAATATCAATCGTATTTTGAATAGAGATCAAAGAGAAACTTTCGGCGTTGTTGATATTACACAGAATGAGATGATTTCAATAGGTTCTAATGATGTACTTCAAGGACTTATTAATAATCAAAGAGATCTCAACAAATTGACAGACTTCTTTGTAGAACGTGCCATTGAGTATCTTCCAGAAATACAACAATTGGGATATTCTATCCAAGCTCAAGAACGCTCTTTACTTTCTAATCGTAGGTCTATGTATCTTCCTCAAATCTCAGTACAAGCGACCATTGATCAACCTATCCATTACTTTGGCCTGAATGAACCACCACAAGGTTTTGCAGGGTTAACACGAAGAACCCAATATGCTGCAGGCGCACAAGTGTCACTTCCCATATTTGAAGGAGGCTTAAGAAAAGCTAATATTCAGAAAGACATTATCGCTATAGATCAGCTGGGAGACCAGCGCCAAGACGTTCAAAATAGTCTTGAGGCGAACCTTCGTTCTAATATGCAAGTGCTTTCGGCTTCTTATCAGCAACTTGCGTTGACTCAGGAGGCTGCAATATACTCGGTGAAAAACTTTGATATAGTTCAGGATTTATATAGACAGGGACAAGCCGACATTATAACATTGGTGGATGCGCAGAATGCGCGCCTTGCGGCGGAACTCAATGCGAATAATGCACTTTATCAATTGATTGGAGACTTCCTTTCTGTAGAACGAGGAACAGGCGATTATTTTTTCCTGATGACTGATGAGGAAAAAGAAACATTTATTAAAGATCTTACCAATGCCGTTCTGAAATAATGAATACTGCCGATTAGAATTTTATTTAATTAAGAATTAAAAAAAGACATATGCGTTTTCTGTTTTTTATAATGCTAGTCATAATTACTATCTCGTGTAAAGATGAAACTGTAAAGAAGGAAGTTTCTATACGACCGGTAAAGCATATTACTGTAAAGAAATCAGGTGTCTCTGAGAAACACACCTTTAGCGGTACTGCGCAAGCCAAGGAATCAGCAGGATTGAGTTTTAAGGTAGCAGGAACGATTAATAAGGTTTTTGTTAAAGTAGGAGATAGAGTCACGCGGGGACAACTCATCGCGAGCTTAGAACCTACAGATTATAAGGTGTCACTCCAACAAGCAGAGGCCCAAGAACAGGGATCTCAGGCGAACGAACAAAGCTCGGCAACGCAAATTAAAAGCGCAGAAGCAAATTATATAGCAGCAAATTCAGCATACCAACGTATCACGAGGCTTTATGAGAATAACAGTGTCTCTCTAAGTGAATTTGAACAGGCCAAGGCAAGTTTTGAAGCTGCAGATGCACAATTTATGGCTTCTAAGGCCCAATATGAAGCGGCCAAGTATAGCAGTACGGCGAGCAACGGACAGAAAGTATCAGCTCAGAATCAAGTTTCTTATACAAGACTAAGCGCTCCATTTTCTGGCATTATAGCGCAGCAACATATGGAAGAGAATGAGCTTGTTAATTCTGGAACTGCTGTAGTCACCCTTAGCTCTACAAGCAAGCCCGAGGTGGTGGTTGGTGTCCCGGAAGTGCTTATTTCCAAAGTAGTGAATGGGATGCAAACGAAAGTGTCGTTTAGTACAATCCAGAATGAGGTCTTCATAGGAATAGTCAGAGAAGTAGGGTATAGCCCAGGGTCTGGATCAACATATCCTATAACAGTGGATCTAAAGGAAAGCAGTTCATCAATCCGACCTGGAATGCCTGCTAATGTCCAATTTGAATTTAAACAATCTGATTCAGCAAATGAAAAAATAATAGTGCCTGCCGCTGCTGTAGGGGAGGATACCGAAGGGCGATTTGTTTATAAATTAAATAGTGCAGAGGCCAATCTGGTTACAACTCAAAAGATCTATGTTACAATAGGGAAATTGCGTAATGAAGGATTCGAGATACTGAATGGATTATCAGAAGGCGATCTTATTGCGGCTGCAGGTCTCAATGTGCTGCTTGAAGGAGACAGGTTGAAACTACTACAATAATATCCAAGCAATATATTCTTACAAAAAAACAATTTTTTAAATACATAATTAACGAATAGCTTGTGAATATTACTGAGTTTTCGATAAAGAGAAGTAGGATTACTTATAGCATTATTATTCTAATCGTGTTAGGCGGGTTAGTTATGTATTCTAATCTTGCCCAAGATAGCATGCCTCCTTTTACAATTCGCGTTGCTACCGTCGTTTCAACATTTACGGGGGCTGGTCCTCAGCGTGTCGAACAATTGGTAACGGATAAGATTGAAAAGAAGATCCAAGAGATCCCCGAAGTAAAAGAAATAAATAGCCAATCACGTTCTGGATTATCAGTAGTTACGGTTACCTTGAAAGACCAAGTTAAGCCCGAGAAACTACAAAATATATGGGATCTGGTCAGACGAAAAGTTCAAACGATAGAGAGAGATTTGCCGGAGGGTGTAAAATGGAATCTAAACGATGATGGCATAGGAGATATCTATGGGATCATGCTGGGACTCGTAAGTGATGGGTTTTCTGATGAAGAATTAAAAGACTACTCAGACGATATCAAAGACCGGCTTATTAAATTAGATGAAGTTGCTAAAGTTGAAGTGTTGGGTACTCAGGAGGAACAAGTATTTATAGAATATGATAATGCACAATTAAGTAAGTATGGTTTGTCGGCCAGTATTTTACAAAATACCATTGGTGCAACAAATATTCTTTTTTCAGGAGGTGAGATTAATCAAGAGTCCGAACATATTGTGTTAGAACCATCTGGAAATTTCAATGAGATTGAAGACTTACGGAGTACTATAATCCCAACAGGAAACACTGGTGAAGTTGTATATCTACGGGATATAACAACAATTACCAAAGGCTATAAAAGCCCCAGAGAGAGTATGGTCCGTGTTGATGGTATGCCAGCCCTTGCTATAAGTATAAATCAAAAAGAGGGTTCAAATATTGTCGAATTGGGGAGCATTATCGACATGGAGATAGAAGCGATACGATCTGAATTACCAGTAGGATTGGAGCTCAAAAGATTGAGTAGTATGGATGGATTTGTAGGAACGGAGGTTGACAACTTTGTTTCAAACTTGATGCAAAGTATACTAATCGTTTGTGGGGTTATGCTTATATTCTTAGGCTTAAGAACGGGCGTTGTTATAGCGAGTTTGATTCCATTAGTGACGCTAGTAACGCTTGGATTGATGGGCGTTATTGATATGGGATTGAATCAAGTTACGCTGGCTGGATTGATTATGGCACTAGGGATGATGGTGGATAATGCTGTGGTTGTAGCGGAATCCATTATGGTCAAATTAGAAGGAGGGCAAAGTAGAATGGATGCGGCAGTAAACTCAAGTAAAGAATTGTTTATTCCATTGCTTATATCTACACTCACCACTTCAGCTGCCTTTTTATCCTTCTACCTTGCAGAGTCAACTATGGGTGATATCGTAGGGCCTCTATTTGTTGTAATTTCGATGGCATTGATAACATCATGGCTACTTTCATTATCTGTCGTTTCTATGCTATCCTATCAGTTTATAAAGGTAGGAGAAAGGAGTTATTCTGGTTTTTTTGGTACAATAGAGAAGCCGTTTGATTTACTCTCTCAACAATTTGATAAGATTATAACCTGGATGCGAGGGTACTATGAGAAGATTATAAATTGGGCTTTAGGGCATAGATGGATGGTAATAGTTGGAATACTCGTGATGTTTGTTGGAAGCTTGAATCTCTTCGGATATATCCCGTTTATATTTTTCCCAGATAGTGAGCGAAATTTAATTACAGTAGATGTGAATCTACCACAAGGAAGCCGAATTGAATTTACTTCAGGTGTTGTAGCAGGAATCGAGTCATTTATTCAATCAGATCTGCAGATAGGGAACCAAAGGGAAACAGGAGTTATTGATTGGTCTTCTTATATCGGAGAGGGGCCTGCTTCCTATGACTTGGGATATTCGGCTGATGAGCCCAATACGAACTATGCCCATCTACTGGTTAATACCACCTCAGGGGCGATAAATGGAGCTATGATTGCCCGTATTGATAGTTTCGCTTTTAATTCCTATCCAGATGCGGATGTTAAGGTCAGTAGACTTGCGGGGGGAGGAGGAGGAACGCCAATCGAAATCCTGGTTAGCGGGGAGGATCCTGACGAGTTGTATAGGATTGCGGCAGATGTAAAAACAAAGTTAAAAGGCATTCCAGGAACGGCTAATGTCAAGGACAATTGGGGGCCAAAAATAAAAAAAATTATTATAGATATCGATCAAGATAAAGCACAAAGGGCTGGCTTAACCAATCAGGATATAGCCATTTCCTTGCAAGCAGGACTTGGAGGGCGTAAAACGGGAGATTTTAGAGAGGGAGAGGATAATATGCCGATTATCTTAAGGAATATAGAAGGAGAAGACTTATCCGTTGATAACCTTGAGAGTCTGAATATTTTTGCGCAAGGTAGTGGGGCAAATGTTCCATTGATGCAAGTAGCGCAAATTCGTCCGGAGTGGCAGCTTCCCATGATTCGAAGAAAGGATTTATTTAGAACGATTAAGATATCAAGTGAGTTAGAAGAGGGTGGGAATGCATCGTCTATTATGGCAGTATTCACACCATTGTTAGAAGCGAGTGCTGAAGAATGGCCTTCTAATTATAATTATGAATTAGCAGGAGATGATAAGAACACGGCAGACAGTATGGGATCTGTAATTGCGTGGTTGCCACTATGTGGTTTTATAATTGTGATGTTATTGATAGTACAATTTAATTCATTTAGAAAAACGACGATGGTTCTTATGACGATACCATTGGGCTTAATAGGTGTGATTTTGGGACTTCTATTTCTTAGATCTTATTTTGGGTTCTTTGCATTCTTAGGGATAATCTCCTTAGCAGGAATAGTGATTAATAATGCCATCGTACTGTTAGATAGAATCGATATAGAAATAGCCTCAGGGAAGAATGGAGTAAAAGCGATAATCGATGCTGGAAAGCAACGCTTTCGACCGATTATGTTGACGACATTTACGACTATCTTGGGATTACTTCCACTTTACTTAGGGGGTGGGATTATGTGGGAACCTTTAGCGGTATCTATCATGATTGGATTGCTTTTTGGAACGATCATTACATTGGTACTTATACCCGTTCTGTTTAGCTTGATGTTTGGAGTGAAAGAGTAGCGTAGAATTCGGTTTCTCAATTACATGTTTATTACGATGAACTACTATAATTCTTTGAGCATGATCCGCCTTTCAGTTATTTCGTTAAGTATTTTATTATTTCTTGGCCTGAACCAAGAGCTTACAGCGCAACATGACAGCGAAGTTACCCTCAGTGAAATTTTAAACGAAGCACTCAATCCGGATAAACCTGAGTATGTCGAACCTGATCGAACTGGAAGTAATGAAGAACAAATTAAAGCGGTTATAGATCAGATGTTTGATGGTATGAGAGCTGGCAGTGCTGGAATGATTACGCCTCTATTTACCAATGATGCAAAGCTGAAAAGTGTCTCCGCGGATCAATTCGGAAAAATACAAATAAGCACGCCAATTGCAATGCGTCAATTTGCCGAAGCAGTAGCAAAACCTCGGACAGAAGTTTGAGATGAGAAGATCTATTCTTATGATATTTCTATGGATGGGCCGCTTGCATATGCTTGGACTGAGTATAGTTTCTATGTCGACGATGAGCTATTGCATTGTGGCGTCAATATGTTTGAGATGGCACAAATTGATCAACATTGGAAAATAACCAATATTACGGATACACGACGCAAGACAGATTGTAAAAAAGGTACTAAAGAAGATATCAATACTTTTATGGATGTATGGCATAAATCCGCCGCTACGGCAGATGAGAATGTATTTTTTGGTTCTATGGCAGAGGATGCTATCTATATCGGTACTGATATCTCAGAGCGATGGACGAAGACCCAGATGATGAAAGATCTCATGAAATATTTCACTCAGAGCCAATCGGCTTGGTCCTTTACCGCTAAGGAGCGAAACATCGTAGTTGCCGAAAGTGGGGAAGTGGCATGGATAGATGAAGCGCTGGATACTTGGATGGGTGACTGCCGAAGTACTGCTGTATTAGTAAAAAGTGATGATGGATGGAAGATCCAACATTACCAGCTTTCAATGGCCGTTCCTAATGATAAGGTTGATGGTTATCTACAATTGATAGGGAAGCCGCGACGGGACTAACATATTGTTTTGTTGGTGCTTCTTTCGTCATTCACGTACAGGGATTTATAAATTTCTCCAGCTCTTGCTTTCTTTCGCCAGGGCTTCGCTTTCTTGATCGATATATTCCATTGATCGGCCTCGATATTTATCTCGCTTATAATTATAGAGTTTCGAGTTCTTATACACTTCTTTATAATTCGCCCATCTGGACCTATGAATTGACTCGATAGGAACTTGCTTTCATTCTTTGGAATTGACATTGATATCCAATAATTGTGCGTCGCTGCATATCCTTGAAATTGGACACCGAAAATGTCATTCTTTGAGTAAGAGGAATATAGAATACACTGAACATCCTGATCTTCTGCTTCAACAAATAATTCAGTAAAATTCACTTCGATACATACCATACATCCAAACTTGATACCCTTAACGCTAAATGTACAAGATTCAAAACCTGGAGTATACCAGTTAGTAATTTCATTATTAGAGCATTTCCTTTTGTCGTAGCGATTAATAATTTCTCCCTCATCCGAAATTATATATAGACTGTTATGAGGTCTATTGCCTTCAGAGAGTTCATGAATACATACTAAGACTATCCAGACTTTATACTTTCTTGCTAAGTTTTGAATACTTGTAATTTCAAGTCTGATTTGACCAAAATTTATATTTTCAGGGCTTCCTAATTGTTCTTTTGTATAGCCAGATAGTGCGCCTTCACAAAAGTGAACAATATCTGCTCCCTTCTTCATAAGATTGCTTAATCAAACGCCTTATAAGCATGCCATTCTTATCAACTTGATTTGTTACTTCAGATTGTACTGTCGCGATCTTCATGCTATTACAAACTTGGACTCATGTTATTACAATTTCCTTAAATAATTATCTCAGTATCCGTTAGCCAATATAGCACTACCCATTACTTAATTACCCTAACATTCTATTTCCCCAAGGTCCATCAATCGCCAAGGTCAATCCAGGCCCTTGAATATTAACGAAGAGTGTCTTGCCATCTGGCGAGAAGGTTGCACCGGCGAATTCTGATTTATATCCGACATTTTTAGCAACATGAAATATCTTGCCCTCAGGCGTAACACCCACGATGCGCGGAGTCGTTTTGTCTTCACAGAGTATAAGATCGCCATTACTGCCTATCGTAAGATTGTCGCAACTTTCTACTAAATTAGCATTGTTGGGTTCAATGAATAGCTCTAAGGTGCCTGGTGAGTTGGATTCACTTTGCATTCCTTCTGTATCAGAAAGTCTGTACCTGAATATTTGGCCATCTCCACTTTGCCCACCATTGGTACAAGCGAAGAAACACTCATTATTTCCAAACCACATTCCTTCTCCTCTTGCGAATATAGCTCCGCCTTTTGCTGCGCCTCTTTTTCTGAGATCATCCTCTGGGGCTTCTACATTGTCGATATCCAGCCAAACTACATTATACTGCTTTCCGATTTCCATATTCGAAACTTTCCAGTTTCTGGTATCCATACCAGAGGAACCTTGTATTGACAATATCTGTAATCGTCCCCCTTTATTCAGTTGACCTTTTTCGTTCGGAAGAAAGCGATATATCATGCTGTCATGGCGATCTTCAGTCTGGTAGACAATTCCCGATTTAGGATCTACACATACTGCTTCATGATTGAATCTTCCCATAGCTTTGAGTGGCTCTGGAACGAGAAGTTTTATTTCCTTGGAGGCGGGTACTTCAAAATTATACCCATGATTTTTTTCAAATTGATCATCAGCCATTGTCACATTCTCCTCACATGATATCCACGAGTTCCATGGAGTACTGCCTCCTGCACAATTTCTAATGGTTCCAGCAAGACTTAAATGTTGCTGGACTACTTTCTTTTGTACTGGATCATAAACCATGGTTGAAGTTCCTCCCAGACATGGATTGCTTCCACGCCCGAAATCATAGAGTTGATTGGATTCTAATTTTGAGAGTAGCGAATGATCTTTGCCAAAGGGCCCATTTTTGGCATCTCCAGGAGACAATTCATGATTTCTTACGAGTATAATGTTTCCAGAAGGGTCTGAGAAGCTGGCCATTCCATCGGCGGCACCAGGAACATGGAATCCATCATCCATTAGATCCCCTTTCTTAGAAATCACTTGATAGGTAAATCCTTTTGGCAAATTGAGAATGCCGAGTGGATCATCTAATAACGGGCCGTATCCTTGAGATTGTACTTCATCAGACAACACGCCTGTCCATTCCGCTTTAGGACTTTTTGAGTCGCAAGAGCTTACAAGAGACTGTAGTCCTAAAAAACCTATTCCTACCTTGCCTGTATTGTATATAAATTTCCTCCTTTTCATAGATGTAGATGAGTTAAGTAGAACTAAAGATATATAAAGAAAAGAAATACTATACTAAGAGTGACCGCTCTAGTTGAATACATAGGTGATAATCAAGTACCAAAAAGCTTGCGCCGCGTTGCACAGATGAATATTCTAAACAAAATCGTCAGGGTCATATTCTGGAGGAAGTGACTTCAATGAATGATCTTCATAATAATCGGCATTAACAATTTTTTCAAGAATGAGGGTAGAGGAAAATTTTCCTCCTTTAGGTTCTTGATTAATGGCAGAAAGTCTCAATCCATGTTGTCCGTGCTGGTTTAATATAGATTCTATATTCTCTGAGGTTTACCGGTCCATATACTATGGGTGATAGAGATCGTCTTATAGGTATACATCGGCATCCAATAGATACTAAATAATGCTGTGAAGCTAAAGAATCATAAATAGTCAACTTTCAATATTTTTCATTGGGGCGCAGTATTTGATTATCATAATGCTCACCTTCCACCCCACATCCAGAAGGGTTAGGCTTTTAAAGGATCATATTTTGACTAATGCTTTAGTGCTCAATCCACCATCAGTTACTATTCTGTAAAAGTAATTGCCGGGAGAAAGATTACTTCCATTATATCGAATGCCATGTGCGCCAGATTGGAAAATTCTGTTCCCAAGTACCTTTATTTCATGTCCAAGCGCATCGTATATACTTATGCGTGCGTAACCTCCTTTAGAATGAAAATTTATAGTAGTCCAATCGTCAAATGGATTCGGTGAAGCGGTAGTATTTACTTCAAGAAAAGGATCAATAGTAGGAGTTGTCTGACAGGAGTTAATGAATGGAATATGAGAAAAGTTGTTATGTAATAATGAACGAACCTCTGTCTCTTCCACGCCAAACCAATCCATAAGAACAGAACCATATACGTCTCTAAAGTCAAATTGGAACGGAACTCCATCGGATTGACTTGGTGCAGCGGGAAGGGCAGAAGAGCCTCCTAAGATACCTGCGTTTATACAAGAGCCAAAAACCATCATTGGCGCTGCAGAACCATGATCGGTTCCAAGGCTGTCATTAGATCTTATTCTTCGGCCAAACTCTGAGAAAGTCATTGTAAGCACTTTTTCTTGAAGTCCTAAGAGTTTTAGGTCTTCTTGGAATGCTGCTACTGACTCACCCAATCTTTCCATAAGCGTAGCATGGTTTCCAAGGCTCGTGTTTCCGTTTTGAACTTGATTAGCATGCGTATCAAATCCACCAAGATTGGCTATGTAGACTTTTGTTCGAAGGTCTCCAGAGATTAGTAGCGCTATGGATTTTAGTTGTTCCGCTAAGCCAGTATCAGGATAATTAAAAGACATATTACTACCTTTCTCTGCAGCTCTTTTTACAACTTCTCCGTATGCATTGGTTTGTTCGATTGTCGTTCTAATAAACTGTAGTTCGCGTCCATAGGCACTATCAGGCACTCCTTCGTTACTGCCTGTGGCTAGGTTTCCGAGAGATAATGGATCAGCTAATGCCAAGCTGAAGTTCGCAATGGTTCCTTGGCATGTCTCCGATACATTAGAGCCTATAGAGATAGCAAATGGATCTGGAACATCATCATTTGGATATCCTTCTGGATACTCAGGTGCCCCTGTTTGAAGATGCCTACCGAGCCAACCCGTTGTCCAGTTTTGATTCGATGCCGATCCTGAAGTCCATATGTCGGTAGATCTAAAATGAGACCTATTCTGATTAGGATATCCAACATCTTTTATAACTGTCATCTTAGCATCATCGTAGAGAGACTTCATTCCGGATAAATTAGGATGAAGTCCGTGTTGATTGTCTAACGAGAGGATATTATTTTTTGGAATTATAATATTCGAACGAACATTGGCAAGTAGGTCGTAGTGTTCAAGAGGTATGATGGTATTGAGCCCATCATTGCCACCATTGAGTTGGATAAGAACAAGTATGTTGTCATTGTCGTCGTCCATGGATTCAAAAGGGGCTTGACTACCGCTTCTAGAAAGTGGTAGTCCATTGAGCATGAATGGGATCGAGATAAATGAAGAGGACTTTATAAATGATCTTCTTTTCATAGTTATTTTAATTGGATCGGTTAAAGATCAGAGGTCTCAGGGTGAAAGGATCAGATTAACTTAGGTTGTATTCCGCTAAGCTTAAAAATGAAATTAGAAAAATCCTGAGTTTGCGTTCTACAGCTTGCCTTATTTCATCGTCTTCAGGGTTCTCGAGATAGCGCCCATATTCTACAGTCCATTCAAAATCAGGTAAGCCTGGAATTAGAATTTCTTTTAACCCAACTCGTTGACTTTCAGTAAGCCGTTGTGGAAGATGAATGCCTTCTAATTCTTGAATTAATTGATTAGGATCAGAAGGAGAATCCAACTCACTAATATGTTGTAGGATATCGATACCTAATGTAGCATCCGTATTTCGGAGATTGATATTACCGACGGACATTACATTCGTATAGGCCTGACGCAAGGGCAAAGTTACTGCTGTTATCCAAGTTCTATAATACAATGGTTTTTGGTAATATGCTTTATATCCAGCAACATTGGGAGGCTCATAGTAATTGAAGTTAAATCCCTCGAGATCTCTTATTATTTCATTGTTGACGATGTAAGCTTCCACTTGATTATCTGGAAATGAGATATTGAATTGTCTAAATAGATTTACCAAGAAATCCATTGGGTTTTTAATCATCGGACCGACACTACATATCTCATAGAAGTGTGCACTTTGCAATAAGACCCTTAAGACAGGCTTTATCTCATAATCATTATCAATAAGACGCTTTGCGAGACCGGATATAATTGTACTCTCTATTTCATCCGTGATATCATAATAGACAAACCATCTATATAGCTTGCGTGCCAAATTGAGCGCAGTATTTTCTTGTTTAAGTAAGACTCTTAAGAGGTCCTTATATTCTTCCCCATAACGATTATAAATGACGGCATCATCGAGTCTCTCTGAAAACACTTTTTCCGAAACATCATGGCGATTGATGGTAAAGTAAGAGCCTGGCTTATCAGCGTTTCGAAGATAATACCCTTCATCTCTCCATCCTGTCAATACTTTTGCAGCAGCTAAGACATCTTGTTCTGTAAACGTAGTATAATCCCCAGAGCCTACTTGAGCACCTTTACCGACGGTAAATAGTTCTAATAATTCTCTTGCGTAATTTTCATTAGGCGCATTTCTCGTATTTTGATTTCCATTGAGATAGCGCAGCATGCTAGGACTCACAGTTACTTCTTCAGCCATGGTTCTGAAGCTTCCCAGCGCATGGCGTCTAAGCAGATTGTTGTGGAAGTAAATTAGATTTGGATCCTTAAGCACACTAGACTGAGTGACAAAGTGATTATTCCAGAATAGGGTCATCTTCTCGCGAAGATGAATGCCACTATTAGTCAATGTCTGCAATGTCCAAGCAGCTAGAGATTTACGTCTCTCATTAATTATCTTATTTCGATTCTCCCCCTCTTCATATGGCTGGTTGATCCAAGAGTCTCCGATGGCTGCATTGGGATCTTCATCGTAAGAATAGATTATAGGCTCAGTAGGCAGAGGCTTCTCTGAAAGCAACTGATCGATAATACTCTCCAATCCTATATCTACAGCTTCTTGGATGTCTTGTTTCCTAGCTCCATAAGTGGTTCTTCTAAGCAGATGAGCGGCGGCCTTGAAATCCCATGTTCCATCATACGGTTCTAGTCCTTTGGTATTTATAATTCTTGCGGAAGTAATTCCAGTTGTTTTCATATGTGGATTTGTGTGTCTACTACTATTTATTTTCTGTGATCTATAGTGAGATGTTTTTTTGTCTCTTATGAATGTGCGCTTATATCCTCCTGTTCCTATAAGTATCTATGTGGATTTTTGTACTCATTGTTCGGTGATTATTTTTTATTTCCCTTCGATAGTGCCGTAAATGAATACCCTAATTTAAGTAATAAGTTTGACATTCCGCTATTATAAACTCGAAGAAATAGAGTGGCATCTATGGAATAGAAGCTGTTACAAATACCCTGTATCGATAAAACCTTTGCAGGGATCAAACCACTATTAAGCTAAAAGAAACCTTACTATTGCATCCGTGAATAGAAAACTTACCCCTTCCTTTCTTGCTCCTCAGAAATGGCCTTTTTTCTATGGATGGATCATCTTATTGGTAGGCTCTTTAGGCCTGCTAATGAGCGCTCCTGGACAAACGATCGGTGTGTCGGCGTTTACGGACCCTTTGCTGGATGCATTAGGGCTGAGTCGTGACCAGTTAAGTATTGCTTACATGATTGGGACCATGATGAGCGCAATACTATTGACTAAGGCCGGAATCTTTTTCGATCGATTTGGAGCTATGAGGACAGCTCTTATAGCTTCAGTAGGTATGGGAATAGCACTCCTTTATCTAAGCCAAATGGGAAGGCTTTCAGCATTATTCGGAGGAGGGGTAATACTCACTATGGGCTTGATTTTGTTTGGATTTGTCTTTATTCGATTTTTTGGACAGGGAGTGCTTACGCTGGCAAGTAGGACCATGGTCGTAAAATGGTTTGATGCAAGAAGAGGGATGGCTGTTGGGATATTAAGCATGATCACAGCCTATGGGTTTTCCATGGCTCCTGTAGTATTTAATGATTTGATAGATTGGAATGGGTGGTCTCAGGCATGGATGCTCATCGGGGTAGTATGTATTTTTATTTTTCCAATAATAATTCTTCTATTCTATAAAAGAGATCCGGCAGACTACGGTTTGAAGCCTGATGGGTTTTCTGATAAGAAATTGGCAAAACATCAAGTAGTTAGATTTCCAATTAAAAAGGAGTTCTCACTGAATGAGGCTCGCAAGACGATGAGCCTTTGGGTATATTCAGGTCTTGCAGCATTATATGGATTAGTAATTACGGGGTTTACCTTCAATGTAGTTTCCATATTTGCCACTCGTGGTTTAAGTAAAGAAGCGGCATTCGAATTCTTTCAACCTATCGCCATCGTTGCAATAGTAGTTACGATTTGTTTGAGTTGGTTGAGCGATTATATCAAATTGAAGTATATCGCATATTTATTTGGTATTGCTGGGTTAGTGGCCATGTATAGCACGGTTATGCTTGGCAAGGATGCTTTGCATTATTGGTTGTTGGTTGGATCCTTTGGAACTTGCTCAGGGATTCACCCATTGATTTTAACATTGTTCTTGCCACGTTTTTTCGGTAAGCAACATCTTGGAGCCATTACTGGACAAGCGATGACCTTGGTAGTATTCTCAAGTGCCATAGGGCCTGTATTATTTAGCCAGTCATTGACGCTTACCGGTTCTTATAATGGATCAGCATATATCTGTGGCTTTGTATTTTTAGGTTTGTTAATCGCTGCACTGTTTACACGCAATCCACAGGAAGAGATATAAATAAAAGTTTAAGTCTGTTATTCAAATTCTTCTCGGGGATGGAATATTTTTGGTGTGCACAGTCCGTTCTATAATCTAAAATATTTTGTTGAGCCTACTTCCCAAATAATATTTTCGGTAATCTCTTAACAGCAAATTTCAATTGCTTTGCCATTGATGCTAAAGCGACTTCTTCTATAAGATGATCCGTTTCTTTGCTAAATAGAGGCATTATCATATTGACTGTACTGCCTCCTCCTTGAACAAAACATTCTCTCGGATTAGAGAATTCTCTGAATCTTTTTATACCATGATGAACTCCCATAGCACTTCCTCCAATACCGCCAAATGGCAATGATGGTTGCGCTGCTTGCAGTGAGGTAATAATTTTGATATAGAAAAGCTCTTTCAAAAGGAAACAGTTTTTCTAGTTATATTTAGCGATCTGAATATATATATCCAGGTTTTACTTATTCACGGTTTTGGTCATTCTATACTATTATGTTCCATTGGAATATTTTGCTAAAGAGAAATCAGTAGGGAAATATTTCACTAAAACAGGAGCCGTTACATTGACTAATTAACGTATGTTATTTTCTACAGTATTTAAAAGAAGTCTATGCCGTCTAATTCCATTTGAAATATTTTCCTTTTTAGGAGAACCTTTGATGGATTGGCATGATAAGATTTCAGGCACAAAGGTGATTGAAGATTGAAAGCAATTCGTGAATTCATAATCCTTTTCTTTTGAGAGAATGTTTGTCTCGCCTACGCACAATCCTTCTATATTTAACCCTTTTCCATAAAGTGCAAAATCTGAGTAGATATGTATGTAAATAAGAATTTCAGTTTCAAAAGAGTACTTCAATTTTCAGGAGGGCACATTTTATGGATATTCTTGTGGTCGGCATTTGTTACCTCCTTGTTTCACTTCTTTCATTTCGAGGAATTCTCTATTCCATGGTTTCCTATATCTGTAATTGGTACTGCGGTAGCATTTTATATAGGCTTTAAGAATAATCAAGCTTATGACCGTCTTTGGGAAGCACGGAAGATATGGGGAGGGATGGTTAATTCCAGTAGGATGTTGGGATCTAATGTTAAGGCGTATATAGGTAATCAGTTCACAAATGAGGGCGTCGCTTCGGAGAAGCTTTATGATATCCATAAGAGACTATTGTATAGGCATATCGGGTATCTTTATACACTCAGAAGCCAGTTGCTAATACCCACCCCTTGGGAACATCTGAGTCAATCCGGACATGTGGGACGGAGTGCTGAAAAAAGAATGAAAATATGGGGTGTTGGATTGCACAATGATGCAATTACGGAGATAGAATTGAAAATGTTTTTACCTCCAGAAGAATTGGAACGATTAATCAGTTATAAAAATACAGCGACTCAGATTATAGATCAACAAAGTCAAGATCTAAAGGAATTACGACAGAGGGATTTAATAGATGATTTCCGACATATGGAACTGCAGAAATTGCTCAATGATTTCTATACCCATCAAGGAAAAGCGGAGCGTATCAAGAAGTTTCCACTACCGCGTCAGTATGGCAGCATTAGTATGATTTTTGTTGGCTTATTTATCTTTTTACTTCCTCTTGGGATGGTATCAGAATTTCATAAATTAGGCCATTGGGGGATATGGTTTTCTATTCCTTTTACAGTTCTTATAGGATGGGTTTATATCATGATGGAGTTGGTAGGAGACTATTCTGAGAACCCCTTCGAAGGCCTCGGAAATGACATACCTATGTTATCTCTCTGTAGAGTTATAGAGATAGACTTGCGTGAAATGTTAGGAGAGACGGACCTCCCACCTGCCATTGAAGCAAAAGATGGGGTGCTTATGTAGAGAGCTGCCAGCATATTATGATGTCAGTATTGGTGGAAAGCGTCTGAAACAAAGCTAAGAACTTTAGGAAGCGATGCTCGCCAATAAGTCCAACTGTGACTACCGTCACGAACACGATATTCATGAGGGATCTCTTTTTTAATCATAGCAATATGAGCGAGGCTATTACCTTCAAATAGAAAGTCATCATCTCCACAATCTATATACCATCTGACAGCTTTCAATTCATCTTCCTTTACATTGTTAATAAGGCTAATTGCATTATGGCGATTATAGTACTCTTGGATGGTATTGGGATCATAAGATTCTTTACGCCGATCCAATCGTTCTTGAAATTGTTCCATAGATAATGGCCCAATGTAGGCGCTCAATGGGCAAGCTGACGAGAACATCTCTGGACGATGTAAGGCATACATGAATGTTCCTCCTCCCCCCATTGATAATCCAGCAACAGCACGAGAACGCTTTGATTTTTTTGCTCTATAAGTAGATTCTATATGCGGAATTAATTCTTGAAAGAAGAAATCCTCATAATTCCATTGTCCATCAGGCGTGTTAAAATATCCACGTTTTCCAGTGTCAGCATCGGGCATAACGATAATCATAGGAGTTGCACTTCCTTCAGAAATGGTCTTGTCAGTGATATGTAAAACTTCACCAAATTGAACCCAGCCAGTTTGATCATCTCCCGCTCCATGCAATAGGTAGAGTACAGGATAACTTCTTTGCGAGCGCTCATAATCTGGAGGAAGATAGATAGCATATTTTCTTTCGCTATCAAGAATAGTGCTCTTTAATGTCAATGCATCAAATACTTTTCCCGTTTGAGCGCTAAGAGGTACGAACGACAGAAAGAGACAGATTATAATAAAGTGGAAATTTTTCATAGTTCTATATAATAAGTGAGGGCGATTTAAGAATCAATATTCCAATATAGTACTATAGATCTTTACTTTTACCTTTCAGTCCGACTTTTGTAAGAATGTATAGAATTATTAAGATCATTTAGTCACGGCCTAATTCCCAGCGAAAGGCATCTTTCATTTTATTAAGCGTTACTGATTCTATAGTCAAGTCCTTTCCTGTAGCAAAGTGTTCGTCGAAAATGTCTCCTATTAACTTCGTAGAAGAATATGCAAAACCTGACATAGCCGTTCCTGCTATAATAGGCCCAAAGAATGGTACTCCCTTAAATAGTATTCTGGCAATGATTCCCAGTTCAAAAGAGCTGACTCCTCCCATTAGAGCTGCTAATACAGATTTCGTTTTCTTCCTATCGAAATTTACATGAGGGTAGTTTTTTGCTATTGCTTTTATCATACTGAATTGAACACCTGTGATGGCAGCAAGATCGATTAAGGGCACTGGTACTAATCCCGCCAAAGCTCCCCTAAGAGCATATTTGTTTATAATATCTTCCGATGACCCTATGGATTTGAATATTGTCGTAGTCTCATCAGAATCAGCGATTTTCAAATCTTCACTTTTTTCTTTTTCCGTTTCTTTGTTCTCGACTTTCACTTTAGGGTTTGCTATTTTCGTTGATTTCAGTTTAGGGGCTGCAGCCTCTTTTTTTGTTTTTACAGTGGGATTTAAATAGATGCCTTCCTTTTTAAGTTTTTCCACTAATAAATAATAGAATACGACTCTATATTTATTTCTATTGGTTTTACCCATTGTACTACAAACATCAAGAATTACTTGATCTAATTCAGGGTTGTTTTTGAGTCCTAATTTTTTAATTAAAAATTGATTCTTTATACGATCTCTCTCATCTTTTTTCGAGCAGGCGACTTTCGAGCTGTCCTTGTTGTATATGGATGCTCCCAATGATCGGGCAATTGCGGAAAGCAGCGCTGAATCAATATCCTTCCGATTTAATTTCTCTGTAAATGATTTGTTGTAAAGGGTGATTTGCTGGTCAAACTTACTCATGGTGGGGTATATTTATTGATGGCAAAGTATAATAGATAGATGACTATGATCATTAATATTGGATAAGAGGTCTTGATCTATCGACGTTTGACGTTATATTGAGTCATATCAATTCTGAGCAAATATTATTTGGGAAATAATGCTTAGTTATCTTTTAATTATGAATAGAAAATTAGCTATTTTAATCGGAGCGCTATTGATGCCGTTATTGTCTGGGTGTGAGAATAAAAGCATCTCTATAGTTTATAATTCTGACTTGCTGAGGATTACGAAGGTGACCGACGATGTGTATATACATACTTCATATTTGGCTACTCAGAACTATGGGAAAGTTGCTTGTAATGGGATGATAGTGATTAATGGTGGACAAGCCATAGTTTGCGATACGCCTACTGATAACCCTGCAACTATGGAATTATTAGAATGGATATCTACTGATGCTTTCGCTAGAATAATCGCTGTAGTTGTTACCCACTTTCATGTCGACTGTCTTGGAGGGTTGTCGAGTTTTCATGATATAGGTATTCCTTCTTTTGCAAATGAACATACGAGAAAGTTAGCAAGAGAAAAGGGGGAAGTTGTACCAGTAAATGGCTTTAATGATATCCTTGAACTTCCAGTAGGAGATGCTCTTCTAATTAATGCATTCCATGGTGCT
Organism: Saprospiraceae bacterium; assembly: GCA_047634015.1. GTDB lineage: Bacteria > Bacteroidota > Bacteroidia > Chitinophagales > Saprospiraceae > JAJRXG01. Next base: position 871 of record JBLIDB010000052.1, on the reverse strand, counting down.
GGACATTCCATGGATAATATTGTTTGTTATTATGAAGCAGAGCATGTGTTATTTGGAGGATGCTTAATAAAGGCAAGAGGAGCAGGCAAAGGGAACCTGAATGATGCCGATGTGTCTAAATGGTCTACTACGGTCGAGAATGTAAAGCGCACCTATCCTATTGTCAAAGTTGTGATTCCGGGCCATGGATCGTTAGGAGGAGTGGACTTATTAGACTATACCATTGAATTGTTCGAATTATAAAGGAAATTAGAATCAAGAGTAACACAGCTAAATATGACACCAGTTAAGATAAATAGAGATGCCAGAGTCGATCCTAAATTCAATAGTTATCCAACGGAGATAAAACCCAAATTAGAATATCTGCGAAACTTAATTCTCGAAGTTGCTTCTGAGATAGAGGGAATCGGTACACTTGAAGAAACCCTCAAATGGGGGGGCAGTTACCTTGTGAAGAAGGGGAGTACGATTAGAATGGATTGGAAAGCTAAATCTCCCTATCAATATGCGATCTACTTTAAGTGTACGAGTAAGTTGGTTGCTACGTTTAGAGAGATTTATGGAAGTAAACTTAAGTACGAGAAGAATCGAGCCATTTTATTTGGATTCGAAGATGTGGTTCCAGAAGAATAATTAAAAGTTTGTGTTGGAATGGCATTACAATATCATAATTTGAAGAACCTACCTCGATTGGGGTAGTAAGGGTATTGAATATTTTTAATAGAATAGTGAGTCCACTCCAGAAAGTAGTCAAAATTGAAATGGGACTAAATTTATAAAATTGAAAAGTGCTGGATTTCATTTTTATAATATCTTGTAGTAGAAGCATTCAGTATGTACCACAAGTGCAAAAGAAGTAAATAAGATGCAA
>JBLIDB010000051.1:0-24113 GCA_047634015.1 Saprospiraceae bacterium | reverse complement strand
CTCTAAGTATAGTGCTAACCAAAGAGTATAAGACGGAGCAAGCGATAGAGATCATTCATAAACTAATTGACCTTTCTGATGAGACAGGAGATTGGGGTTTGGGAGCGTATAGTCGGATTAATCTTTCAGGTCTTTATATAAATCAATTGGATTATGAAGAAGCGTTAATTCAGCTTGAGGAAGTAGAAAATATTTATAATGGGTTAGATTTATCTGATGTCGCACTTCGCGAATACATTGACCAACAAAAACCTCTTTTATATAATAATTTGGGTACCGTCTATCAGGGATTAAATGAATTGGATTCTGCTCTTTTTATTTTCAGGAAAGCTTTAGTGCAAACGGAAGAGAATCGGAAGATAGAATCTACAATCGAAATAGAGAACGATACCTGAAAAACCTTGTATAGCGTTATCCGATATTACGATTGTATTTAGAAATGAAGAAATGAAATTGTATGAATTTAAGGAGCCTATTGATACAGATTCTTTAGTCTTCATTTATTATCGAGGAGGTGGGGAAATTACCTCATTCAAGATCAATGATATCCCATTCGTCATACCAAATAGTACAGACTTCTGCTCACAAATCACGAATTGTGTTAAAGCGGATTTGACGATTCCTTTTGCTACAAAAGATTCAATTCAATCTTCGCAGACTATTATTACGAGTGCACATTTACCCCCGAATATGAAGTTGTATCTACAAGTAAAAACAGCTGTAGAGCTCAATGAAGGATTTCAAATAAATACAAGTAATCGAATGAAGATCATCATGGAGGATTTTACGCCACCAGGGGAGCCAGGGAATTGATTGTTGAACGAAGGCAAACCGCATTATTGTTATAAAGTCTTCTAATGGCTGATCTCCTCTATTTAAACATATATTGAGGAAAATTCATATATTTAATTTTCACACGTAAGTACTTAAGATAAAGTATTGATATTATGAAAGATGCAAGAGAACATTTAGAGGAAGCACTTAATACAAGTAACTTTGATTTGGGAGGCTATATAAACCATGGTTTCTCTATATGGAGAAAAGGAGCAGTAGCCTTTATTGGATTTATGTTGATTGTTATTGTCATATCGATGGTTTTGGCCTTTATTCCAGTTTTCGGTTCTTTACTTAGCTCTCTTTTTGTTAGTTCTTGTCTTACGCTTGGAGCCTATTTTGTTGCTCAAAAAATTGATGATGACGAAGAGTTTACATTTGAAAACTTCTTTGATGGATTTCAATTTATTGCCCAGGTCATAGTTCTGAATTTAATCATATTCGCAATAGCCTTTTTACTAATAATACCTTTCGCGCTTATGGTTGGTTTTCCATTTATTATCGCTGCATTTTCTGGGGATCCAAGTAGTATGGACTTTGGGGGCTTTAGTCCAATGGCCATATTGGCAATACTTCCTCTGATTTATGCTTCCCTACTCGCGACTTTTGCAGTGCCAATGATCGGCTTTTACGGTCTTAGTAGCTTGGAGGCATTACAGTACAGTGCTCGTTTTTGTCACAAACATTGGATATTACTTTTTCTATTTTTTATAATTGTAATGGTTATCGTTTGCCTAGGATTCATTGGAATGATTATAGGAGTCTTTGTAACTGCGTCTTTTATATATCCTATGATATATGCTGTATTTCAGGACCTTACAGATTGGGAAGGATATAATTCTGATGGAGTTAGTGATCCTGAAATTGATACTTTAGATTATTTTAGATAATGAAGTGGTATTGGTATAAAAGGCTAAATCGAGTACTTCAATGCTAAATTTTATTTTTCCGTTTTTTACAAGCATTAGCAAGCGGATTAAAGTCCAGACATAGTTGAATCCAATGTTCAAGATCTTCATCCAGGTCTATCCCTTCGGAAGTAACGAAAATATATCCCTTCATTGGTCTGCCAGTAAAATCCATAGGTGAGCAAGATTCTGAATCAAAGTGCTGCTCGTATGCTTCTAAACCAATTCGAGCCATGAGCAAAGTAGTACCTTATTTTTTATTAATATGGGTTTCAAAGCACATTTTATTATCTACCATAAAACAAAGTCCCCCTATCATTTTCTTTTCTACCGTCTCTACTTTTTTCTTTAGAAATATACGCCTTATACGCTCTGCTTGATGTGGGTCAAATGCCATATTTGAATTCTTATTATTAGTAAAGTGATTCCACTAATGTAAATAATAAGCACTTAATCACTCTTTTTTTATTCGTTTCAAGATATACACTTTGGAGAAAGTCAATTGTACTTATACTATCTTTAGTTAATGGAAAGACTTCTTGTTTTATTGTTATGCTTCGTACTAATGTGTAGCATCCGTGGACAAAGCACTACTACAATATTGGAGAATATAGATATAGCGCCAAATCTGCCTTCAATAGATATAGCATCTTTTACACACGATTTGGTATCAAACGCTGATACTGATAAGGACAAAATATGGACTATCTATAAATACGTGATCGATCATATAAGTTATGACAAGTCTGCTTATAAGAATGGAATTAGAAGAATCAACAGAAACAATTCAGATGTTCTAAGACGAAAAACGGCGGTTTGCTGGGGGTATTCAGAGTTAATAAGAGAAATGTGTTCGTATGCAGGAATCAAATGTCTAAGTATTTCCGGTTACGCAAGAGATCTGCAAATTCCAAGTCGTTCTTTTGAAAAAGCGAATCATGCATGGAATGCAGTAAGACTCAATGGAGAATGGTTTTTATTAGATGCAACATGGGCGAGCGGGATATCTTCAGAAGAGGACTATTTCATGTCCGTATATGGTGTTGACTATTTTCTTACGCCACCGGCCTTATTTATAAAAAATCATTTCCCCTTGCTTCCTATGTGGCAATTGCTTTCATGTCCGCTCTCTCTCGAAGAGTTTTATGCTGAGTCTGATGTGCGAAGGGAATCATGTTCTTTTAAATATAATAGACATATCAATAAATTCTTAGAACTCTCAAATTTAGAACAAGAGGCACAAACGATTACGATTGCGTATCGAATGAATCGATCTCAGAAAAACAGAAAATTATTAGGACATGCTCTAGTTGATATTGCAATTGAGAAAAAAGAAGCAGGAGAGGAGTACTTCGAAGCAAATCAAGAAGAATTTGCAATAGAGCAATTAGAAGCCTCTCTGCAATTGTTTGAGATAGCAAGTGAATATTGTAAATTATACCCTTGGCAAGAATATGCTTATGTTATTACTTCTATTAATCTTGTCCAAGCGTATTACTTTCTTTATGACGAAGATATAGATAGGTATCCTTTTATCTTATCTCAATTTCTTGAATCTCGATTATTAGTTGAGAAAAGTAATATGGATATTATTGTAAAGGAGCATGCATATAAATCGATTGATAGATATATTGAGATACTAGTCGAAACTATTTCTTTAATGACAGCAGACTCGCAGTAATGCACGATTTTGGCAAAGGCTAATAAACTAAATACTCAGCATGAATTGAGCAGAGGCAATCCTGTTTTTCACGCCTAATTTAGAATGGATATTCTGAATTTGCCATTTTATGGTATTATGAGATAATTCGAGGTTCTTGACTATTTGAACATTGTTCTGGCCCTTACATATTTCTAACAGAAAGTCTTTCTCCTTACTTGAAAGTGGACTTATTGCAATTGTATTGATATCTGCTTTAACGCTTCGGTTATTACTATTCAAAGCTTTGTAATTAGCCATACCAATTGAAACAGTGGTAATTAAATCCATTTCGCGAAGAGGTTTTACAATATAATCGATTGGCCTTAATTGCTTAGCTATTTCTAGCGTATATGAATTAGAAAGGGCGGTGATAAATATAAGTGATATGATAATTCTCATAAATGATTTGAGCGACGTCAATACCATTTTTAGCCCCTTTATTGTAATGCCAAGCGACACTAAATCGGGTTGAAGATTGTGAATTAAATCTAAGGCACACTCACTATTATGGGAGACGGCAAGTGTTTCATAACCAAGTTGATCAAGTCAATACGCTACCATATTCACAATTGATTGGCTGTCTTCAACAATGATTATTTTGATTTTAGAATCCATCTGGAGCTATCGATTAATATATTCAAAGCACTTTGATTAAGCACATTTCAATACTATGATCCCTTTATTAGATCAAATCCATACTTTATAGGAGAATTTTCTTCAATGAACATTATCGTCTAAGAGCAAAGGATATTGATTTCAAATAGAAAACTCCACTTCTCACAACACCAGATTTACTTTTCGCTATTGCTGGTTATTCCTCAATAAATTTTTGATTTAAGCCAATTGCTATTTCTTTGGCAAGTATAATTTCAGAAGTGGTGTGCTTAATATCCTGTGTATAATACCATTGTGCTCTGGTATCCGATGTAGTAAGATTGAGAATGACATATCCGTGATCGCGGCCATTTACATACTTGAGGTGTGGATTGGACATTAATAATGCTTGTTCACCGAGTATTGTTTCTTCTGTAGTTCCTCTTTCATCCCAGTTGGCAGATGTGATACTTGGAGTACCTATTTCGATAGCGCAACTCTTGCCATCAACTTTATAGGAGGTAGTAGAATTACTTGGAACTTCGAAAGCCCAAGAGCTATGCGTATCTCCAGTGACAAATATCGTATTATCGATAGGCGTCTTGCTTAAGAAATCAACAATTTGATTTCTTTCATAATCATATCCATCCCAAGCATCAAGATTAATGGGACTGTCAGGCCTCACGAGACTAAGATCACAAGGCGCGAAGATGACTTGATTTCCTATTACTTTCCATTTCGCAGTAGAGGTACTCAACTTGTTTTTAAGCCACTGAAGCTGAGTACTTCCTAACATACTACGTTGTAATTTGGCATCTTCTTTAGATTTTGGAGGCTCATTTCGACCAACATAGCGCTCATCCAACATTATAAGATCTACCATATTGCCAAATTTAAAAGACCTGTACAAAACCGAATCCTTGGACTCTCGGATTGGCTGCCACTCATAGTATGCCTGTTTAGCCGTGCGCTTTCTTTCCATGAAGTCGCCCTCATTATCTTGATGGTTTTGGGCTCCTTTTTGGTAGGCATTATTAGCTATCTCATGATCATCCCAGATCATTATAAAAGGATGCATTTGATGCGCTTTTTGTAGTGATAGGTCCGTTCGATATTGGGCATATCTCGTTCTATAATCTTCAAGCGTTAAAAGCTCTTTTGTAGGAAGGTGCTTTCTTTCGAAATCTTTATCTCCATACTTATTAGGAGCATATTCATAGATGTAATCGCCCAAATGTAGAATTGCATCTAAGTTTTCTTTAGCCAAGCCATCGTAGGCATTAAAATATCCAAACTCATAATTACTGCAGCTTACAATACCAAGCTTAATATCATCAGTTTTATTGCTGGCAAGTGTCTTAGTCTTTCCTGTCGGAGAATATCGCTCATTATGCATAAAGCGATAGAAATATTTACTTCCAGAAATAAGGCCCTTTACATCTACTTTTACCGTAAAATCGCTTCTACTATTAGTCTTGCTGGTTCCTTTATCTAATACCTCATTGAAGTTTTGGTCCTTGCTTAATTCCCAAACCACCTCTATATCGCCAGGACTGTTACTTATCCGGGTCCAGATAATTACCTGATTATCAGTGGGGTCTCCTGAAGCTACTCCGTGAAGGAAATAGTCCGTATCTATTTGGGGCTTTTGTTCATCGGATTGAAGGTTGTTTTCATCATGCTGTGCAGCATTCTGATTACAAGAGAGTAAAATGAACCCTAAAAGAATGAAGAATGGCGTGGCTTTCATTATGAGATGATTGAGTTATACGGAATCTATTTGAGATACTTCGATCATCAAAATAGATCTTTTACGGGAAGTATTATAGTAATTATTAATAGCACTAAGAAATAATATAACACTCTCTTAACGAGTCCATTAACGCACCTTAACAATGATGCTTCGTCTTTATTATGAAACGCGTCTATAAGTAGAAACAGCAAAGTATAAAAGAAAAGGTTTTTCAGTAGGTGATGACTAACAAGTCGTTCCTAAGCCACTGTCGCAAAGGTGATAGTGGCTTTTCTTTATTAATGAAACTCGATTTTGGGAAGTCTGAAAGAGTAGATAAAATTGGAAATTGAACTTGCCAATGCCCGCAGGCAGATTATTCCTGATTTTTAGCAATATCTTGGTTTACGCTGTTTTATTCCGCCAGAAGGGCTTCTTCCGTCAGCTGAGTGACTGATTTGCGATTACGATACCATACAAATCCTAAAATCCCAATAATAAGATAAGGCATTGTCAGCATGTAGAGTATACCTGTATTCAAGCCTTTTCCAGCAGAACCTCCATTTTCAAGATTGGATTCTGCAGCTATCTTACACATAGGGCATTGAGCAGCAAGTTCACTACTCACAAAAAAGAATAGAATAAGAGTAAGGATAAGCAGGATTCGTTGATACCTTTTCATGCTACAAATATAGGGCATTGGGAGAAACAGATGCAGTAGAAATGAGAATGGTATGGGATTTCAGAGCTTATGTGGATTGATTCCATATTGACTATAGTGGGAAATCCGAAACATCTTTTATAGGAACGATTTCTACTCACTCAGAAGTCATAATTGGTGAGAACGCATATATTTGCGCCATGCGATTAAAACGCCTGAGTATAAAGGGATTTAAGTCCTTTGCCGATGAAACGGATATTCATTTTAATGAAAATCTGATAGGGATAGTGGGACCTAATGGTTCTGGTAAATCCAATGTCGTGGATAGTATTCGATGGGTCCTCGGAGAGGGGAAGAAAAGTGAGTTGCGATTGGCAGATATGGCGGATGTCATATTTAGTGGTTCGAAAGAAAGAAAAGAAGGGCGTGTAGCCCGAGTAACACTTACATTCGATAATACCAGCGATGTTCTTTCTACGGACTTTTCAGAAGTCAGTATCTCCCGTATTCTCTACCGTGAAGGTAATAGTGAATACCGTTTGAATAATGTCCCATGCAGGAAGCGTGATATAACTGACTTATTTGTTGATTCTGGAATCGGTTCTAATTCTTACGCGATCATAAGTCTAAATATGGTGGAGGATATACTTCACGATAGTGGAGGTTCCAGAAGGCAAATGATAGAGCAGGCGGCAGGAATATCGAAATACAAAATTCGAAAGAAGGAAACGCTCAGAAAGCTAAAAGCTACCGCTGAAGATCTGGATCGTGTTCAAGATCTGCTTTTTGAGATAGAGAAAAGCATGCAGACTTTCGAGCGACAGGCAAAAAGGACTGAGCGATTCAATAGATTAAAGGAAGAGTATAGAGAATTAGCCATAAAGGTCTCTCATATAGAGGTTAAGGAATATTCTATTCGACTGAAAGAGTTGCAACAAAGACTTCAAAAGGAGCAAGATGGAAGATTATCTCATCAAACTCAACTAACGCAAGATGACGCTGCACTTCAGAAGTTAAAGACAGATATTCTGGAGTCGGAGAAATCTCTAAATCAGGATCAGCAAGAATTCAATCAGCTGATTGAAAAGTTGGGAGGAATAGAGAATGAGAAAAACTTGGCCTTACAGAGTCTTAGCAATGCGCAAGTGCGTATAACGGAGTTGGATAAAAGCAAGTTGGATCTTACTCAAACGCTCAATGGCTCACAATCTCAACTTCAGAAATCTCTGACCGTTCAAGAATCTTCAAAGACTAAATTTAAAGAGGAAGAGAATCGATATCAAGGGAGTAATACTGCCTATAATAAAATCTCACAGACCTATAACGAATTACGTCAACGGGAGAAGGAGGTCCAAAACCACCTTCAAGCTACCCAGCGTCAGAAAGAAACTTTGGGACGCGAGATAGAAGGACTTATCACTCGACAACAAATCGCGAATAATGATATCACTCAGATTCAAGGTCGTGTCGTGGCTATCCAGGAATCCAGAGGTGCTGCTGATGAGGAGCTTGCCGGTAGCAAGAAACAATGGGAAGAAGCTGCCGATAAAGTAAAATCAATGGAATCGGGTATTAAATCCGAAGAAGAATCAATCTTAGGATTGAATGATACACTTAGTGAACATATGACAGGCCTTAATAAGGCGCAGTCAGAATTTGCTTCTGTGGAGCAACGAATCAAGTTCTTGACAAATATTATCGAGAATCATGAAGGATTGCCGGAGTCTGTAAAACATATCCTTGAGGACGATACAGATGCGCAGATATTCTCTGATCTGATTTCAATCAATGATCCAAAGTATACGTCGATTGTTGAGTTGATGATGGAGCCATTTTTGCACTATTTGGTCGCTGAAAGATCTGATCAGGCGATCAAAATGTACGAATCTGTACGAGATGCTCAGAAGGGTAAACTCCATGCCTTTATTCTTGATGAATTACCTCCTAAATCAAGTGTTAAGGAGTTTAGAAACCTAAGATCATTATCTTCGATTATTGATATTGAAGATAAGTATAAGCCCATACTCGAAATGCTTTGCGCAGATGTCTTCATTTCTGATGATAGTTATAAATTATTTGACAAAAAAGGTGTCAGAGACGGAGTTACGGTACTATTTCCAGAAGAATTCCTAATCCTTACAAAAGGCCTGCTCTATGGAGGTTCTAATACTTTGTTTGAAGGAGTTCAATTAGGAAGAAAGAAAATATTAGAAAAGCTAATTGTACAGTCTTCGGGATTGGAAGAAGGTGTAATAAGCGCACGGAATTCATTGGCAGAGATCAAGGCTGAAATTAGTGATCAACAACAATCTATAAATAAGAAAAGACAAGAAATATCTGGGCTTAGGAGACGTCAGGAAGAACTACAACGCGCTTTATATCAAATAGAAAACAAGCATCGAAATAGCGTTGAAAATCTTCAACAATTACAAGTCCAAGAAACGGCTAAAATTGAAGAGAGTGGTAGACTACAGGGGCAGTTACATGAAAAAGAACGGCTCTACAAGGAGATGGAAAACTCCAGGGGAGATGAGCAAACTGATAAAGAATTGTCATCTCAGATAGAAACTGCTTATGAAACCTATCACAAAGCTGGACTTGAAAGAGATGAGACGCAAAGAAGATTATTCGAAGTGAGAAGCCAAGCCAGCATAGCAGATAAGGATGTAGAATATCATGGCAATATTATAAAAGGAATAGAAAAGCGGATTGAGGAGATGCAGCTGGAATCAGACCAGCATCACAGATCACTGACAGGCTTCGAAAATAAATTAGAAGCCTCTAAAGGACAACTGGAAAAACTTTATGTAAGTAAGAGGGAATATCAAGAAAAGCTAAGTTCATACGAAGATACTTACTATAAGGAGAAGGGAAAGATATTTGAATTAGAGAAAAAGCTGAGTGAACTTCGGTCTAAAGTGTCTCAAAAGGATCAGCTCATCAGTACCTTAACAGAGAAGAAGTCTAATCTGTCTTATGAAATCAAGGCAATCCATGAACGGAATTCTATAGAATTTGGAATCGAAGTAGATACTACTGCTTTTCCAGAAGAATATGAAGGAGAAAATCTGGGTCAACTTAAGGAACAACGGAATAAGCTACAAAATAGGATCCGAAACTACGGAGATATAAATCCGATGGCCATCACAGCATATAATGAAATAAAAGAGCGCCATGATCATATCACAAAGGAGCGAGATGATATTCTAAATGCGAAGCTATCGTTAGAGGAAACGATAGCAGAGATCGAGAAAATAGCTTCTGAGCGATTCAATTCAGCATTAGAAGATATTAGAACCAACTTTAGAAGGGTATTCCAGAGTTTATTCTCTGCCGATGATGATTGTGATATTGTGCTTCTAAATAGTGATGAACCATTGGAGGCTAATATTGAGATAATCGCCAAGCCTAAGGGGAAGCGCCCTAAATCTATCAATCAATTATCTGGAGGTGAGAAGACCTTAACAGCAGCTTCATTCCTATTCGCGCTTTATCTATTGAAGCCTGCTCCGTTCTGTATTTTCGATGAGGTAGATGCACCACTTGATGATGTGAATGTGCAAAAGTTCAACAACATTATTAGAGAGTTTAGTAAGGACTCACAGTTCATTGTTATTACGCATAACAAGCTTACAATGGCAGAGGTGGATGTGCTTTATGGTGTATACCTGAAGGAGCAAGGTGTCTCTGGTGTTAGTGCTGTTGACTTTAGAAATTACGAAGCTGCAGAAGTGATGAAAGAAGTGGAATAATATGTGTAGTAGATGAAATGAGGTTCATTTATGTTTTAGGTATGTAATACTTTTCAAAAAAGTTAAATTATAATGATAGTAAGACTCTTTATTTCTATTCTGATAAGTCTATTTTTCTTTAGTAATACTTCTGCGCAAGCTGACAGATGGCAGCAAGCGGCAAAGTATAAAATGAAGATTAACTTCGATGTGGACACGCATCGATTTAAAGGAGAGCAAGAACTCAAGTACTATAACAATAGTCCAGAGACGCTTACGAAGGTCTACTATCACTTATACTTTAATGCTTTCCAGCCGGGAAGTATGATGGATGTGAGATCTCGAACTATCGGTGATCCTGATGCGCGAGTAGGAGATCGCATAAAGTATCTTTCCGATACTGATATCGGATATCATAAAATTGATGAACTAAAGCAGGATGGTAAACCGGTCAGATATCAGGTAGAAGGAACTATTCTCGAAGTGACGCTTGCAGAGCCGATTCAACCTGGGAAGTCTTCTACTTTCAAAATGAAATTCAATTCGCAAGTTCCTTTACAAATCCGTCGATCTGGAAGAAATAATAAGGAAGGAATTGATTATTCCATGGCCCAGTGGTATCCTAAGATGGCAGAATTCGATTATCAAGGATGGCACGCGAACCCATATATCGGTCGTGAGTTCTACGGTATTTGGGGGGATTTCGAAGTGGAGATTAAAATAAATGGATTATATACGGTTGCTGCTGGTGGAGAGTTGACGAATGCCAATAGTATAGGTCGTGGATATGGAGAGAAAGAGAAAAAGATTAAGGATAAGCAAGTAACCTGGAAGTGGAAAGCAGAGAATGTTCATGACTTTGTTTGGGCAGCAGATAGAGATTATGTAGTTGATACGCGAACGATGTACGATGGCACAATTTGCTACTTCGTATATCAACCTGGTGAAAGGACGACTGACAGCTGGAAGAAACTTCCAGAAATCATGGATGCGGCATTGGAATATGCCAATGAGCATTATGGTAAATATCAGTATCCTACATATGCCTTTATCCAAGGTGGTGATGGTGGTATGGAGTATCCAATGGCCACTTTAATTACTGGAGAGCGAGCCATAGGAAGCCTCGTTGGCGTTTCTGTACATGAATGGATGCATAGCTGGTATCAGATGACATTAGGTAGTAACGAGGCGCTATATGCATTTATGGATGAGGGGTATACGAGTTATGCTTCTGCCCATATTATGAATTATTTGAGAACTCAAAAGCTTATTCCCGGAGAGACTGTAGATAATCCTATGCTTGGAAGTGTCGGAGGTTTATTGAGATTCCATGGCACCGGTCTGGAGGAGCCACTTTCTATACACAGTGATCACTATGCTACAAACTCTGCTTATGGCACAGGAGCGTATACGAAAGGATCAGTTCTTTTAGAACAACTAAAGTATATTATGGGAGAAAGAAATTTCAACCGAGGACTTAAAAATTACTATCACACTTGGCAGTTTAAACATCCTAATATCAATGATTTTATAAGAGTTATGGAGAAGTCATCTGGATTAGAATTGGACTGGTTTAAAGAGTATTTTGTTTATACGACTCACTATCCAGATTACGCTATAGGAGATGTTAGAGCGAATGCCGATTGGACGGATATCAAATTGCAAAAAAATGGGCGGATGCCGATGCCTTTGGATGTAGTTATCACTTACAAAGACGGGACGAAGACTTTAGTGAATATTCCAATCCGAATAATGAGAGGGGAGAAGCCTAAGACTGCGAGCAATATGCAATACATTCTTGGCGAAGATTGGCCATGGACAAATCCTGAATATACCTTAACGCTTAAGCAGTCAATAGACTCTATTGAGAAAGTAGAAATAGATCCTTCCGGAAGTATGTTGGATTTGAATAGAGCGGATAATGTTTGGAAGAAGAAAGGACCCGAGTAATGGAAGGAACAATAAGAAATTGACAAACATAAAACATGGTTATATATTGGAATTAGAAGCTAATAGGAAATCATTGATTTCTGACAAAGCCGGAATAGATGGTTGCGCTCCTGCTTTTGTAACAGACAGGGCAGCAGCAGCAGATGCAAATCCAATCGCTTTTGCTATGCTTTTTCCTTGAGTAAGTTGCACTGCCAGTGTACCATTGAATACATCTCCAGCACCAGTGGTATCAACTGGGTCTACAGCAAAAGCAGGGAATGTTGTGTATTCCTTCCCATCAGTGTAGAGACATCCATTGGCACCCAAGGTTATAATTACTTGTTGCACACCTTGTTCTATAAGAATGGTAGCTGCAGCTTTAGCACTGGCTTCGTCAGTGACTGTTATGCCTGTCAGAAGACTTGCTTCAGATTCATTAGGAGTAATGAGCCAAGTTTGTCGTAATAATTGAGGGCTTAGATTTTGAGCAGGGGCAGGGTTCAACAAAAGCTTGGCGGTACGGTCGCTTATTAATTCTGCGATATATTTTATAGTTTCTATTGGCGTCTCTAACTGAACGAGGATCATCTCAGCTTTTGTTAGAAGTGCTTCATGAGCGGAGATGTCATTAGGATGTAAACACATATTCGCACCTGATGCGACGGCTATAGCGTTCTCTCCTGATGATGAGACAAATATCTGGGCGACTCCTGTAGGTTCAGTAGGATCTGTTAGTATGAGTTCAGTGTCTAAACCTTCTTTACCAAAGTGCTCTTTCATGTTCTTTCCGAAAAGATCATCACCTACTTTTGCGATAAATGTAATATCTCCTCCAGAACGTTTTGCTGCAATCGCCTGGTTAGCACCCTTACCACCGAAGACCATACTTGATCTACCGCCAAGGACTGTCTCCCCAATAGACGGAATATTAGGAACCGTAATTACAAGATCCATGTTCGAACTTCCTATTACAACTAATTTCATACGCTACGATTTTTGAATTTAGATAAACTTGAGAACTCGTTAATTCCTTTAACGCTAAACAAATCAAGGGAATTTTAGCTCCTGAGTGAGTAGTTACGTTTAAGAGCGCATCGTCTTATAGGCATTTATAAGCCCATTCGTAGATGAATCGTGACTTGAGATTTCATCTGATATATTCAATTCTGGTAAGATGTTTTTCGCAAGTACTTTTCCTAACTGCACGCCCCACTGATCAAAACTAAATATGTTCCAGATATAACCTTGCGTAAATATCTTATGCTCGTAAAGAGATATAAGTTGTCCCAAAGTGAAAGGAGTGATCTGTTTTACCAAGATAGAATTGGAAGGTCTATTTCCTTCGAAAACTTTGAAAGGGCCAATGGACTCGTATTTTTCTTTTGAGGTGCCATCTTTTTCAAATTCTGCTATTACTTCTGCCACAGATTTGCCATTCATCAAAGCTTCTGTTTGTGCAAAGAAATTAGATAACAATTTTTGATGATGATAGCCCAAAGGGTTATGAGATAAAGCCGGCGCTATAAAATCACAATGAATGATTTTTGTTCCTTGGTGTATCAATTGGTAGAATGCATGTTGACCATTTGTTCCTGGTTCTCCCCAGATGATTGGACCTGTTTGATAGTCGATAGGGTTACCACTGCGATCTAATGACTTCCCATTACTTTCCATGTTTGCTTGTTGGAAGTATGCTGGAAACCGATGCATGTATTGGTCGTAAGGTAGTATCGCCTCAGTTTCTATGCCATGGAAGTTATTATACCATATTCCTATGAGGGCAAGAATAACTGGCATGTTGGATTTTAAAGGAGCATTCTGGAAGTGCTCATCCATATTATGAAATCCCGCAAGTAGCCCATCAAAATTTTCAAATCCAATAGTAAGTGCTATTGGCATACCTATAGCCGATGTAAGTGAAAATCTACCACCGACCCAATCCCAGAATGGGAATACATTTTCCTCTTTAATGCCAAAAGTCATAGCCCCCATCACATTAGTGGATAGCGCAATAAAGTGCTTACCTACGGCATCTTCATCCTCGTTATAATGTTTCAATAGCCATTCCTTTGCTGTGGCAGCGTTGGTCATAGTCTCTTGGGTTGTAAAGGTTTTAGAGGCTACTATAAAGAGGACAATATTGGGATCAACTTTCTTTAATACTTCCGCTATATGCGATCCATCAACATTAGAAACAAAGTGCGTTTGTATTCCTTCTACCCAATATGGCTTGAGTGCTTCTGTTACCATTACAGGGCCGAGATCAGAACCACCAATTCCTATATTAACGATTTGCGTTATAGGTTTTCCTGTATGTCCTAAGAATTGTCCTGCATGAAATGCGTTGGAGAATGATTTCATTCTTGACTTTACGGCATGAACGTCGAGGGTAATGTTTTTTCCATCGAGTAAAACTTCCTTGGATAGTGGATTTCTTAAAGCCGTATGGAGTACAGCGCGATCTTCTGTTTCATTGATGCTATCACCTCTATACATGGCTTCAATACCACTTTTGAGATCTACTTCCTCTGCGAGCGATAGTAGGGCTTGAAATACTTCCTTATCAACGTGGTTCTTAGAATAGTCAAGTAAGATATCCTCATGCGAAATTGAAAATTGATTAAATCGATCTTCAGAATTTGTAAACATTTCTTTTAGAGAGGTTCCTTGATTAATATTATAAAGTTCCTGGAGTTTTTTCCAGGCATTAGTTTTTGTAGGATTAATTTTTTTTAACATTTGACGACGTTAATTCAATGAAGTGATTTAAGAATTGGGCTGATCTCCGAGAAAAACTGCTTGATGGTCAAGAGGGAGCTCTTTTTTCTTCCTGCCTACCGGGACAGTCAGATTCATAGCTATACGAATACAAAGAGCTGAAGAAACTAGTTTTCAATGTGTTGTATGTAGACATCTTGTTTAATTTTTTAATCGCAGCTATAAATAATTGAAAAATAATGCCTTTTAGTAAGTATGCTTTCCGATGTTCCATCCATTTTTAGAGAGATGATTCTCCCCATCTGCTGCTGCTTGAGGTTCTAATTGAGTGGCCATACTATCGTTCCATCGATTTAGATAACCGAAGAGGGCTATCACTCCTAATATTTCTACAATTTCCCCCTCATCCCAAAATTCTCGCATCTTATCAGAAACTTCATTTGTTACTGCATTCGGGACGGAAGATGCTGCTACGGAAAGATCAAATGCGGCTCTTTCTCCTTCTGAAAAGGCGGGATAAGTCTTGTAGTCCCAGATATGTTGGAGTTTGTCTTCTGGCGATCCATAGCGTACAGCTGCTCTAATCGCATGTGCTTCACAGTATCGGCAGCCTGTTGTCATACTTGAGATGTATGCGATTAAGCGCTTCAGATCGCTTGTAACGCGACCTTTGTTCTCCATGACCGCTTGATTCATTTCTAAGAATGCGCTGGCTATACGGGGACGATGCATCATCGTGAAGAGACTATTGGGAGTGAATCCCAGAGTTTCTTCATAGAATTTGGCCATCTCTGCAGCTTCTGGAGATGCGTTGCGATCAAGAGGTCGTACGAGTGGTTGCTTCATGGCGTTGTTATATTAGAATAAGAGGGCAAAAGTAATAAGAATTTGAGTTGGTGTCCTTTTGCCAGATTTGGACAGGAAAGAATAGGCTTTTTTATTAATCTCCAAAGAAAGTATTAATCAGGTAAGATTAAGAGTGGCTATACGATCTTTTAGAAATTAGTAATATGAAGATACTTTACAATTATCTTTTTTTTGTGAATTATGAAACTCATTATAGGATTTGACTTTTCTATGAGTTTTATACTAATCGGGAAGAAATAGATTGAAATATAGATAGCACCATGTTCAAATATTGAACTGACGCACTCCAAAGTATTTATGAAAATGGTCGTATTTTTTTCAGTTGGAATTGGAGTAAGCAGTCATGGCATTATTATGGGGGATTACCTTTTTTATAAAGTGATCGCCCTTTTTAACTTACTTGGAAGATGCGCTTAATATTGTTCCACCATCTTACGGGGCTGCTATAAAGTATAGGTACAATAAATAAAGTCAGTAGGGAAGATGAGATCATTCCGCCTATAATCGTCCAGCAGAGTGGTGACCACTGATTTGTAGCTTGAAGTGTAAGAGGCAGTAAGCCCAGTATGGTAGTAATAGTAGTAAGTAAGATAGGTTTGAATCTTCTCGTACTTGCCTTAAAAATGGCTTCTGTCAACTCTTCTCCTTCACGTCTTAATTGATTGATATAATCCACCAATATGATAGAATTATTAACTACGATTCCTATAAGACTTATTAATCCTACAAATGCAAAGAAGGAGAATGACCATCCTGTTAAGTACAGGGCAAAGAAGGAGCCCGAAATAGCAAGAGGGATCGCTGCAAATACAATAAGTGGTTGTAAAATAGATCTAAACTGAAGTACCAGTACGGCAAAGATGGCAACCTGAGCTAGCATCAAGATGATCCCTAAACTACCAAATGTCTTCTCTTGCTCTTTGAATTCTCCCATGACATGATAACTATACCCTTCAGGAAACGTTATTTCGTCAAGCGCTTCTAAAATTTCTGTAGTTTTTGGAATTGTCTCTTCCAGGTTTGTCAAACTTGCCGTTACAGCAACAGTTCTATTCAGGTCGTAATGAGAGAAAGCCGCCGGCCCTCCTACAAGTTCTATTTTAGCGATATGCGTCAACGGGATTTGCCCTCCAAATGCATTAGCGATGTAAATTTTATCAAAATCATCAAGACTCGGAGATTCATTATACGGCATTCTTATATTGAGCGCATATGTTTCTTGGTCGTCGAGAATTACATTGTCTATTTGTAATCCATTGAGACTAGCCCGGATGGTTTGATCAAATTGCAATTCACTTACGCCTAAGAGACCCGCTTTTTCTTTGTCTAAGTTGATGTTTATCTGGGCTTGATTTCTCCGAATAGGATTTTTAATATTTATAACACCGTCTGTGTTTAGCAATATATCTTCGAGTTGATTCGCAATCGTTCTTAAGGTGGCTAATTCTTCTCCTTCAATGAGGATTTCAATAGGCGCTGCCAAGGGAGCACCATTTTTCAATTCTTCTACTGTTATTTCTGCTCCTGGATAAAGAGCAAATGCCTTTCTCAGATCCACAATTGTCTGGTAGAAGGATTGCGTTTCATATTCTTTGAGATTGATCATGATGGAACCATGACTCTTATTAAATCTTACTGGGATTCTATTGTAATAGACTTGAGGATTTCCATTACCGACATTGGTTGTGTAGTCAGCTACAATATCCATTGTGTCAATCAATTGCTCGACAAAATTGGTCGCTTTTTCAGTAGCCTCAAGACTGGAACCAATGGGTGTGTTGACATCGATGAGAAGTAATGGCTTATCAGCAGTAGGGAAGAAGCTTACACCTATCTTAGGGAATAAACTAATACTGAAGCCTGTAATAGCAATTACTACTATTAGCATAAGCCAACCCCAACGAAGTGCTTTCCTAAGAAGGGGCTCATAAATTTTGTTGTTGAACCATTTGAAAAATTTATCTGAGAGACTTGGATTTAATTCCTTCTTGGGCATGATCCATCTTGCAATGATAGGGGAGAATGTAAGTGACAGAATCAACGAGATGACAAGGGTATAAATAACGGTCATCGGTAGTGATGCTAAGAATAGCCCAGGATTATCTCCTAATTGCGTAAGAGGGAAGAAGGATAGTAAAGTCGTTACAGTAGAAGCGAAGATTGCCACTCCAACCTCATTTGTACCCTTTATCGATGCTTCATTAGGAGAGAATCCTAACTTTACAAATCTTGTAATATTCTCTACTACGACAATCCCATTATCTACTAGTAGTCCAAGTGCAAGTACGAGGGCCGCTACTGAGATTTGTTGTAATGCAAATCCAGAAGCATTGAGTATAGCGAGAGAGAGTATTACTGAGATCGGAACAAGTGTAATTATAATAATAGATGCACGCCAGCCGAGTACGAGAAAGATCACCAGACCTACTAATGCGATTCCTTGCAATAGATTTATAAAAAACTCATTTATTCTCTTTGCAACCGCAGGCGCTTGTTCAAATGCAACATTGACAGAAATACTTGGCGGAACTTTCTCTTGATATTTTTGAATTACTTCTTGAATCTTTTTGTCAACTGCGATGATATTATATCCTCTTTTCAGTTTCGTAGAGACATAGACCGCTTTCTCTCCAAGATACTCCGCTTGCCATAATTGATCTTCATGAACGATTTCAACGTTTGCGATATCTTTTAAATATACGACTCTTCCTTGGCCGGCGGTGATCACAGTTTGCTTTATTTCTTCGATATTATCATATCCTCCAGTACTATTGATAGTATAATTCAACATACCAGAACTAATATCTCCACCTGGGATATTTACATTATTACTTTGTAGAGATTGTACAACTTGGCCCAAATTAATATTCATAAGGGCCATACGCCCATAATCGAGTGTTACTCTTATTTCTTTCTTTGGGTATGCTTCTATTTCGACGGCATTGGTCCCATCAATTACATCTATTTCTTTCTTTATGTCTTCTGCTATGTCATTGAGAGTGCTGTAGGAAGCAATTTCCGACGCAATCGCCAATAGTACAATATTGACACGGTCTTCTGGTTTGATTTGTTCTAATTTGAAATAACTAAGACCATCAGGTAAGGTCTGTCGAGCTGAATTTACTTCCCTAGTTACTTCATCATACAAATCCTTAGAGTCCACTTCAAATGATCCATCTATACTTAGATTCGCAAACCCTTCACTGATGCTTGTATAAACGAGTGTTACATCGCTGACTCTATCTATAGCCTCTTCCAGAGGATCTACAATGAGTTCCTCCATATCCTCTGGACTGGCTCCAGGCAAGATAGCTGTGATAATATATTTGGGAAAATCAGCTTGCGGGTCTTCGGATCGCGGCATTGATTGAAAAGAACGGATACCGAGTAATATTAGAATCAGTAATATTATAATTACAAACTGTGAGTTCCGTATGGCGAGCTTAGTCAAATTCATTTTATTGCGTTGAATTATGACTTTATTTTTATTCGACTACCATCACGGAGATATGCAGCCCCCGTTGTGATCAATCGATCGGGTACAGTTGTGTCAGGAGCACGTAGCAGCATATAATCTTGCTGGATATGTAGTGGTGTAATTTGTATGGCCTTTGCAATTGTATCTTCTTGACTGGGACTAAAAACGGTTATTTGCTTTCCATTTATATCTACTACTGCGTCCAATGGAATCTTTATGTAATTTGCTTCTTGGCTGGGGATGATTGAAATCCGCCCGATAAGACCATTACGCATTCGTCTTTTAGATTTTAAAATACTTATATCTACATCGAACATTCCTGTTCTGGGATCTGCGGATTCTGCAATATTTATAACGGAGCCATGAAATGTTTCATCCTGAAACGCGTCGAAAGTCATAGTAGTTTTATTCCCTAATGCTACAGATGCAATATTCTTATCTGATAGAGAGGCTTTCATGATGTACGATCCAGATCCACTTGAAGCGATGATTAGGATCGGCTGACCGGGACTTACCAGTTCGTTGGGCTCCGCCATTCTCTTCAGTACTCGGCCGGATATAGGGCTGGAAATTGAAGCATATTTCTGATTGAATTGAGCGATGTCCACATCTGCTTGTGAGACGGCTACTAAGGTTTCAAGGTCTTGTACATTTTCTAATGTAGCAGCATCATCAGCATACATTTTCTTAGTTCTATCGAGATCTCTTTGGGCTTTTGACAGGGCGCTTTCAGCTTTGAGGACTTGAGCATCGATTTCATTGGTCCGCATGGTGCCGAGTAGGGTGCCGGCTCGCACATAGTCTCCTTCATCTACTGATATGGAGCTAACGATTCCACCTACCTTAAACGACAACTTAAGTTCCTTATCAGAAGCAACCTGACCGATGCTATTGATGGCAATTGGTTCGTTGGAATACTCCACAAGTTCGATCTCTACCAATGTGTAATTTAAAGCAGATTTCGTTGTTTTGAGCGCTTCGATCTCTTTCTTACAAGAAGTAGAAGAGATCAGGACTATAATTAGAAATATATATTTAGTCATTGGTTGAACTATTGGCAAGGTTTTTTTCTAATTCAGCTTGTTTGGCGAGGTAGTCGTAATTCAGTAAGGTGTGAGAAAGCTCACTTGATATAAGTCTGTTTTGAGCTTGTAGCACTTCTATAAGCAATGCGCTATCATTCTTATATCGGGTTCGTATCAAGTCGTAGCTTTCTTGAGCACTAGTAGCGGCAAGTTCTGCTGAGCGCATTTGAGATTCTATAGAATTAAGCGCCAATAGGGATTGAAGGATACTGATTTGAATCTTTTGCTTTATTTGACTTTCCTGTATTGATAGAATTTCATTGTCAACTTGTAATTCTTCTATCTTTCGTTTCCGAAGTCCACCATCGATTATATTCCATTGCATACCTACTCCAAGTGTATAGAGTGGTCCACCACTATCAAAACTAAAATCTTCTGTCTGCATTCCGATTCCGGCATTAACGCCTACAGTGGGCAGCTTTTCTTTATCAATTCTTTGCTTATTTAAGGCATTGACTTTGTTTCCAATAAGAATTTTGGCCAATTCAGGATGCTGTCTATAGGCTTTTGCCGTAAGGCCATCGAGCATTCTTGTTTCCATTGTTATAGCACCGATTAGAGAGGTGTCAACAATGATATTAGATTGTAGATCCCTATTGAGCTGCAGATTGAATAAGGCTTTGGCCAGAGACTGTTGTTCTTCAAGTTGGATTTGTTGGGTGTTGAGTGATTCTATTTGATAGGTGACATCGTTGAGAATATCTTTTGTCGCTTTATCGTATTTGACCAGTTTCTTATTCAATTCTAACACTTCTACAAGCAGCTGTCTGTTACTATCTATGATCTTTATGCCATCGAATGTTTTTAAATAATTGTAATACGCGCTTTTGACTTGATATTTTACTTCATGCTTTGATAATGCGATATCCTGTGTATATAATTCACTCAGCGATTCTTGAATCAGGCGATTGTACTTAATAGTGCTATTAAGGATGGGTTTGCTTAGATTAAGATTTGCATCTATGAAGTTAGATGGGGTAAGTTGTATTTTCTGATTTTCGAGATTCGTAGGAAACTGATCAGAGTTTGTGAGTTGGTTAAGCGCAGCATTGGACGGATTGAATAGATCACCAATCGGAAATATAAGGTTCCGACCACCTTGGGCGAGCAAGTAGCTGGCATTAAAATCCAGTTTGGGATTCCATAACGCTTGAGCTTGGGCTATTTTACTAAACTGCTTATTCTTTCCAAGTTGCGCATTGCGTATTTGAAGATTCTCGTTAAATGCTGCTTCGATATACGCATCCAAAATACTGGATTGAGCAGGTAAACTGGAACTCAAACTAATCATTAGTAATCCGTAAAAAATTATTTTATTCAAAGAGAGATGGTATCCTGATAATGGGAAAAAGCTGAATAACATAAATCCGATTTATCCTTATGTCCCTCAAACATCTCAAATATTCCTCAGAACCCGATACGTTATTCCTTGAATCGTCTAAATCTCTAATTGAATTACTTTTTCGCTTCCAAAAGCTTCGCTCGAAGCTCATTAGGACGTATTAGGTTACCATCTTTAAGGACAATATCAATCGCCATCGTATTATTGATATCGACAAGAGGATTGGCATTTAGTAGGATGAGATCTGCGATCATGTCCTTCTTTATTAAGCCCAATTGATCCTCTAATCCAAAGTAGGCAGCTGGTAGGGCAGTGGCGGAAGCCAATACTTCTAAAGGCGACATTCCAGCAGCTACTAAAAGCGCTAATTCGTCATGAAGACTGCGTCCAGGTGTTAAAAAAAATATTGGTGTATCTGTTCCTGCCATGATCGGAATTTTAGCCTTATTGATCTTATCGACCATTCCATTGGCCCAATCCGTATAAGCCTGTCTTTCATCAGATATTTCTGATTTAGCAACCATGGCAACGCCTTCATTCCACTTTGACTCAATAGCTGTTGGTAAGTATTGAAAGTCTTTTTGCCAATCCGAATTCAAGAATGGCCGATGCGTACTTGCTATAGCAATGGAGAGCGTCGGTATCTGCCAAGTATCATTTCGTTTTAAGGCTGCAAGTACCTCTGTGGTTTTTTGCGCATTCTGATTCTGGATCGCATATCTGCGCTGAGCATTATGGATTCTTGATCTCAGTATACCACCTTGATCATTGCGACCATCCCTCAATAATACGCGTCGCTGTTCCATAAGTTGCTCACTGTTATTAGCGCAAGACATCTCAATATTACGTAAATGTTCCATGCTATTTAATCCAGCGTCGGAAGCACTTATGACATCCATACTTAGTGGAATATGTCCTGTTACTTTCAGTCCGCGTTTGGTAGCTTCCGCTGTGACAGCTTTGAATTGCTCAGGACTCAACATCTCATAAGCCTTTATAAAATCAACTCCTTTAGCGTCTAAGTCCGCTACGATTTGAGCTGCAGCTTCTGGAGTTGCCGCCCCAACAGATAGCTCCGGTCGTTGTGGAGAGCTTCCATCATAGACATTTGGCATGCCATCAATCAGCGGGCCAGCAATCTTTACTCGTGGCGCATTTTTTGGATCTGTTTGAGCGAGTGCTTTCCACTTGTTGACAAAGCCTATCTTTCCCCCAGTATCTCTCACGCTCGTTATGCCATACATTAGAAATAAATCAAACATCGAAGGCGCTAAATCTTCTAAATAAGCAAAGTGAACATGCGCATCCCAAAATCCTGGAATCAGGTATTTTCCTTTCCCGTCAATTACTTGAGAATTATCTCCGAGTTTCACATCATCAGTGTCGGAGATCAATGAGATCTTATTGTCTTGGACAATGACTGTCTTGGATTCTTGAAGTCCATTTTCGGCATCAATCACGTTGACATTAGTGATCGCAATAGCATCTGTATATAGTGGCTGGTTATTACAACTGAAGAACGTAAATATCAGTATTACAATGAGGTAGGCGTGGTTGCTTTTGAACATTGAGTGCTACTTGAGTTTCTTGAATAAACTTCAATATAGTATGAAAGCCGTCGTCTAGCTTAAGATTAATCCCCTTTTCCTTATAATTTGCTTACCCGATCTGTAACTTTATGTTACACATACAATGCTATCCAATAAGTAAATAAAAATAACCATGCAGTACAAAGCCACTACTCCCGAGGACTATGTATCACAATTACCGGAAGAAAGACAAGTTGTTATTTCGAAATTAAGGGGCGTAATCAAAGCAAACCTTCCTGCCGGATTTGAAGAGGTCATCAGCTATGGCATGATCGGATATGTAGTGCCGCACTCGATCTATCCAGATGGATATCATTGGGATACCAAACTTCCACTTCCATTCTTGAGTCTTGCTTCCCAGAAGAATTTTGTAGCGGGTTATCACATGGGAGTATACGCAGATCCTGTTCTTTTGGAATGGTTTGTAGGAGAATATCCCAAGTATGTCAAAACAAAACTGGACATGGGAAAGGGCTATGTCCGCCTTAAGAAAATGGATAAGATACCGTATAAACTGATCGGGGAGTTAGCAAGTAAAATGACAGTACAGGATTGGGTTAGCTTGTATGAATCTAAAGTGAAAGGGTAGGATAGAAGGATCTTCTTGTTTTAAGGATTATTGGTTAAGCCTCAGGGAATATCCAATATTTTATATTTAGGATTTATTAACTCCACCTATTCCATTTATTATAGCTGAAAAATATTCTCTATACTTACTACTTGCTCGCTAAGTTAACCAATGCCTGATGATCTTCCATCATCATATAGTGTTATCGCATGAATTCCACCTCCTCTCTAAGACCACAGGCAATGCAAACTCTTGATAGCCATGCTGATTAAGAGGCTTTGCCATCCACAATGCCTCAATTCTCGCAGCGTATCCACAATGATGCTTTATCTCAATGCCAAGTGCGATCATTCTATCTGCGATCCACAAATC